>PMOU01000122.1 GCA_003161205.1 Actinomycetota bacterium
ACCAGCGAGCCGAGAAGATCGGCGACGTCGAACACCTCGAGCTGGCCCGCGCCGCCGACCGCTTCGGCGGCGTCGAGATCGAAGCCCTCGGCGAACACCGACAGGCGGCACAGCAGCTCCTGCTCGGGGCGACTGAGCAGTGAATAGGACCAGTCGACGGTCGCCCGCAGCGTCTGCTGCCGCTCGAGCGCGGCCCGGCTTCCGCCCGTGAGCAGCCGGAACCGCTGATCGAGGCGGTCACGCAGACCGTTCAGAGAAATTGATCGAAGTCGCGCCGCGGCGAGCTCGATGGCGAGCGGCAGGCCGTCGAGCCGCCGGCAGATGGACACCAGGAGCTGCGCGGTTTCATCGTCGGCGGCGAGGTCGACGCCCTGCTCCGCGGCCCGGCTGACGAACAGCGCGACCGCGTCGCAGGACCCGGGCGGGTCGGGGTCACCGGGTCCGGGCAGGGACAGCGACGGCACCCGGTAGATGGCCTCGCCGCCGATGCCGAGCGGCTCACGGCTGGTGGCCAGCAGATGCACCCCCGGGCAGCGCCGCAAGATCGCGTCGGCCGTCTTGGCGCAGGCGTCGATCAGGTGCTCGCAGTTGTCGAGCACGATCAGGACGTCCTGGACGGCCAGGGCATCGAGCAGGCCGTCCAGAACGGGCCGGCCCCCACTAGCTGACGCCCCGGCCACCCCCAGGGCCTCGGAGATGGCCGGCGCCACCGCCTCCCCACTGGAAACCGAGGCCAGCTCCACCAGCCAGACCCCGTCACCGGTCCCGTCGAGCAGTTCGGCGGCGGCCTGCANNGCGGGGTTGCCGAGCGAGCGCAGCGGCGGGAAACCGGCCGGCAAGCCGGCCGCGTCCAGCTCGAAGATCCGCTCCGGACGCCCGAGGTCCTTCAGCCGGTGCACCCCGAGATCCCGGAGCTCCGCGCCCGGCGGAAGCGAGTCGCGGACCAGGGCCGCCGTGGTCTCCGAGAGCAGGACCTGGCCGCCGTGGGCGACGGCGGCCACCCGGGCGGCGCGGTGGACATCCAGGCCCACCAGGCCGGTCGCCGTTCTCGCCGCCTCACCGGTATGGAGGCCCATCCGCACCCGGAGGTGTTCCCCGGCGGGCCAGGCATGGGTCTCGATGGCCCGCTGCATCTCCATCGCCGCGGCCACGGCCGCGCTCGGGGAGGAGAACACGGCGAAGAACGCGTCGCCCTGGGTGTCCACTTCCTCGCCGTGGTAAGCGGCCAGGCCGGACCGGATAAGCGACTGATGCTCGGCGAGGACCTCCGCGTAGCGTCCTGATCCCAGCCGCCGGAGCAGAACCGTCGAGCCCTCGACGTCGGTGAACAGGAAGGTGAAGGTCTCCACCAGCCAAGCGTAAGAGGTGGCGCGGTCAGCCGTAGTGCTTCAGGTGCGGCCAGAGGGCGGGCCAGCCGGCCACCGGGCCGGTGCAGACGCCGATCTGCAGGTCGGTCCAGTCGTTGTNNGGTCCCCAGATCCAGTAGGCGTTGTGGCCGGAGAGCACGGGCGGCAGGTGATCCTGACCGCCGAGGACGTCGAGCGCGGCGGCCTCGCCGTAGTATCCGGTGAAAATCGAGGTGGGCCGCTGGCCGGCCCGCACCAGTGCCGCGTCCTGGGCCGCGACCGCGCGGGTGAGCTGCGGCCAGCCGATGGAGTCTCCGATAGGGGCGCTCTGCTGCACGGAAGTGGGCAGGTCGTGCACGTCAGCGGCCGGCAGGAGCGGCAGGACATAAGGCAGGATCACGGCCGCGCCGACGAGGGACGCGGCGAGCACGAGCCCGCGCCGCAGCCGGGGCCGGCGCGCGCGGGCGATCCAGCGCTCGGCCGCCAGCGCGCCGGCCGCCAGCACCGCTGACGCCACGCCGTCGGGGTAGTACACCTTGCCCGGTATCCAGACCAGGACGTACACCAGGACGAGGGTGGCGGCTACCGCGATGAACCGCAGCTCAGCAGTGCGCCAGAGGATGACGAAACCCGCGATGACCAGCGGCGCCACCAGCAGTCCCAGGTAGATCAGCTGGGCCGGCAACCCGGCCACGTAATCGCCCGCCGAGTTGTTTTCCTGATGCAGCGCGGAGGCCATGGCCAGCTGCGGCCACCCGTGCGCGGCCAGCCAGATGACGTTGGGCGCCCAGATAACCGCGGCGAGGCCGGCCCCGAGCCATGGCCACCTGGTCCGCAGGACGGGCCGGTGCTGCGAGAGCAGGATGCCGAGGCCGAGCCCGATCAGCAGCAGGACCAGCAGGTTGTCGTTCTCGAGCCCGACTCCGGCCACGGCGCCGGCGCCCAGCCACCAGCGCGGCCGGTCCCGCAGCAGGGCCGTGGTGACGCAGATCAGGACCGCCGTCCAGGTCAGCAGGGCCAGCGAGGTGGTGTTAGCGATGTGCGTAGCGGCCAGCAGGACGGGGGTACACGCCATCATGAGAGCGGCCAGGATCCGGCCGAACCGGCCCGCGCCGAACAGCGCGGCGAGCCGGGCCGACCCGACCACGACCGCCCCGCCCGCCAGCGCCGGGAGGATCCGGATGGCCGTCGGGTTGACACCGAAGATGTCCGTGACCCGGGTCAGCAGCGGCGCGAGCGGCGGCTGATCCACGTAACCGAAGGCGAGATGGTGCCCCGCCACGATGAAGTACAGCTCATCCTGCTGGAAGCCGTAGCGCCCGCTCACCGCGAGCTCGACCGCCACGAAGACGGCGCCGATCACCCACGCGAGGACCGGCACGCGATCAGCACGGGAAACCGGCGCGGGCGCGGCCG
>PMOU01000583.1 GCA_003161205.1 Actinomycetota bacterium
AGTTCGGCGGCGGCGTTCTTGGCGTTGGCCAGGCCGCTGACGGGGTGCCCCAGGACGGCGGCCGCCTCTGATTCGTTGACGACCAGCCAGTCGAGGTCCTCGCCGCTCGCGGCGACCAGTTCGGCCGCGTTTTGCGGCGCGGGGGCGAGGTTCAGAATGCAGGGGCCTGCCTGGGCCAGAGCCTGGGTGATCGCGGGGGCGGGGATCTCGGCGCTGATGACCAGGATGTCGCGGGGACCGTCGGACGCGGCGGCCACCTCGGGCGAGCCGACCTGATGATTGGCGCCAGGGGCGACGATGATCAGGTTCTCCCCCGCCTCGTCCACCGCGATCATGGCCAGGCCGGTCGGCACGCCGGGGACGACCCGGGTGGCGTCGGCGTTGACCCCTTCGGCTCGCAGCGCGGCCAGCAGCCGGCGGCCGAAGTCGTCGTCGCCGACGCAGCCNNCGGGCCGCGGCGACGGCCTGGTTGGCGCCTTTGCCGCCCGGCGTGAAGCGGGCCGCGGAGCCGAGCACGGTGGCGCCCGGGGCAGGCAGCCGGGGCACGGTCACCGAGATGTCCATGTTCAAGCTGCCGAGCACGGTGATTTTCGGGCGCTTGGTCATGGCGGAACGGTAGCGCGGGCGGGGCTCGGGGGGCTCAGGCGGTGTGGCGGGCGAGGATGCGGCGGATGTCCGCGGTCTCCTCCCCGGTGTACCGGTTGAGGATCGCGTGCAGGTCGTCCAGGTCGGACTGGCTGGTGTAGGTCGCGATCTCGCGCTGAAGGGCCTTGCGGGTGGTGCGCGCATCGCGGCTGTGCTCGAGCTGACCGCGGAGCGCGGTCAGCAACGGAGTGCGCGGGCGAGTGATCGTCGGCATTTGCTCTTACTCCAAACATAACTAGGTTCGCTTGCTAGTGTGCGCGACCTTGACCCATGCGTCCAATGACTGGGTATCAAGTGACGTATGAGTTATGGTCATGGGTATGGATACCGATGCGCTGCGCTGGCTCCAGCAGGTGGCCGACGGGACCACGGTGACCGAGGTCAGCGACACCGAGCCGGTCACGCAGTCCGGCGTCTCGCGCGCCCTGGCCCGGCTCGAGGCCGAGATCGGGACGCCGCTGCTGCGCCGCAGCGGGCGGACGCTGCGGATGACGCACGCGGGCGCGGTGTTCAAGCCGCATCTGGACGCGCTGCTGCATCACCTCGACGACGGGCTCGCCGCGGTCAGCCAGCTCATCGACCCCGACACCGGCACCGTGGTGCTGGCCTTCCAGCAGTCCCTGGGCACCTGGCTGGTGCCGGACCTGGTGCGCAGCTTCCGGGCCACGCGCCCCGGGGTCGGTTTCCGGCTCACCCAGGTCCGGGACGAGCCGCANNCCGTTGCGCCTGGCCGTGCCGCGCGATCACCGGCTGGCGGAGGCGGCGCGCGTCGGGCTGGCCGACGTGGCCGGGGAGCCCTTCATCGCGCTGCGGCCCGCTTCGGCCCTGCGCAGGCTGACCGATGAGCTGTGCGAGGCGGCCGGCTTCCGGCCCGCGGTCGTTTTCGAGGGCGACGACCTGTCGAACGTCCGGGGCTTCGTCGCGGCGGGCCTGGGCGTCGCGGTGGTCCCGGCGCCCCGGGCCGGGTCACCGGAATCGGCGGCCGGGCCGGTGGTCTACCGCGAGATCGCCGATCCCGGGGCGGCCCGGGAGATCTGGCTGACCTGGCCCGCGGAGCGGCGCATGCTCCCGGCGGCCGAGTTGTTCCGGCGGCACGTCATCCGCCGGGCGCGGGGCGGCCGGCTTCCCGCCGTGGTGGACTAATGTGTTCGGGTGGAACCGTTCCTGCTGCTGTCCATCCGCGCCGACGACGCCGCGGCCGACAACGAGTACGAGTCCTTCGGATCCCTGGCCGGGCTGGGCGAGGGCGAGCTGCGGCGGATCCGGCTGGACCAGCGGGCGCTCGGGGACTTCGACCTGCGGGACTGGTCCGGGATCTGGGTCGGCGGCGGGCCGTTCAACTACACCGACCCGGACGAGAAGAAATCGCCGGTGCAGCGGCGGGTCGAGGCCGACCTGAGCCGCCTGCTGGACGCGGTGGTCGGAGCCGACTTCCCGTTCCTGGGCGCCTGCTACGGCATCGGGTCGCTGGCCAGCCACCAGGGCGCGGTGCTCGGCCGGCGGTACAGCGAGCCGGCCGGCCTGGTCCGGGTCACGCTCACCACGGCCGGCCGGGGCGACCCGCTACTGCGGGAGCTGCCCGAGGAGTTCGACGCGTTCACCGGGCACAAGGAAGCGGTCAGCGAGTTGCCGGGGCAGGCCGTGCTGCTGGCCAGTTCGGCCGGCTGCCCGGTGCAGGCGTTCCGGGTCGGCGCCAACGTCTACGCCACCCAGTTCCATCCCGAGCTGGATGCCGTGGGCATGTGCACCCGGATCGACGTGTACAAGCACGCCGGCTACTTCGACCCCAGCGAGGCCGACGGGCTCAAGGACCTGGCCTGGAACAGCGAGGTCAGCCACCCGCCCGCGATCTTGCGCGCGTTCGTCCGGCGCTACGGACGGGATCGGGTCGGGCCTAGATGGGGCTCAGCGGCAGCCGGGACGGGGGCTTGATCTCGTCCAGCCGCAGGTAGGTGACCAGCCGCTGCCCGCCGCGGGTGGCCAGGCTGGCCAGCACCTGCTGCAGTTCGGCGACGTCGCGGGCCACCACCGTGAGCAGGTAGTCGGTCTCGCCGGCCACGGTGTCCGCGGCGATGACCTGCGGCAGGGACCGGATCAGGTCGTCGAACTTCTGGGATGAGCGGACGTCGTGCCGGGCCAGGGTGGCCGCCACGTAGACCTGGAGCGCGAAGCCGCAGGCAGCCGGGTCGAGCTGGGCGCTGATGACGCGGATGACGCCGGACTCCTTCAGCCTGCGGACCCGGTGCAGGGTCGCCGCGGGTGACAGGCCGACCAGGCGGGCGAGCTCGACGTTGGTCCGGTCGGCGTCCTCCTGCAGCGCGGTTAGCAGCTGGACGTCAATTTCATCAAGTGAAACGGCCATGGTACAAAATATTATGTCGTTGTTAGCGCTCACTGACAAATTCTGTGCCGCTATCGGTGACCATGACGAGATGAACACCAACCGTCGTCACGCCTTCGCGGCCCTGGTCGCGGCCGGGCTGCTGTGGGGCACTACCGTGCCGCTGTCCAAGCTGGCTCTGGAGTGGCTGGCCCCGGGCTGGCTGACCGCGGTGCGGTTCGGCCTGGCCGCGGCGGTGCTGCTGCCGGTCGCGCGGCGCCGGGGCGGCTTGCGGTCGGGAGGCTCGGGACGGCGCGGCTGGCGAGGGCGCGGGCGGATCCTGGAGGCGCGGGTGCTGGTTTCCGGGGCGGTCGGGTACGGCGGGTCGGTCGTGGTGCAGAACGCGGGGATCACCCGGACCAGCGTCACCCACGCGGCGTTGCTGGTGGGGGCGGTGCCGGTGCTGGTGGCGGTCATCGCGGCGGTGTGGTACCGGACCGTGGCGCGGCCGGCGGCGTGGGCGGGCTTCGCGGTCTCGCTCGGCGGGGTCGGACTGGTCACCGCGGGCGGCGGGGGCGGGGGCGCGAGCGTGCGCGGCGACGCGCTGGTGCTGGCCTCGCTGCTGCTGTCGGCCGCCTTTACCGTGTCGCAGACCCGGCTGCTGCCCGGCCGGGATCCGGTCGCGGTCACCGCGGTGCAGTTCCTCGGGGCCGCGCTGGGCGCGGTGGCCTTCACCGTGATCACCGAGGGCGCGCCTGCCGCGCCGTCCGGTCCCGGTCCGGTGCTGGCCGTAGCCGCGCTGGCGCTGGCCGGCACGCTGGCGCCGTTCACGCTGTTCGCCTACGGGCAGAGCCGGGTGCCGGCCGAGGTGGCCGGGGCGTTCCTCAACCTTGAGCCGCTGGTCGGCGCGATGGCGGGGATCGTGTTCTTCGCCAACCCGGTGGGCCCGCGGCAGGCCCTGGGCGGCGCGGCCATCCTGGCGGGCATCGCGCTGAGCACCCTGCGGCGGGCGAACCGGGGCCGGTCAGCCGAGGTAGGGGCCGAGCAGGGTGAGATCGGCGGGCGAGAGCCGGTCGCGGGCGGTCTTGGCCTGGTGCCAGTAGGGGTAGATGAGCGGCGGGGCGCTGGACCTGTCGAGCCGGGCCCGTTCCTCGTCGGAGAGGGTGAGGGACGCCGCCTCGAGGTTGTCGGCTAGCTGATCGCCGGAGCGCGCCCCGATGACCAGCGAGGTCACGCCGGGCCGGCCCAGGGTCCAGGCCAGGGCTACCTGGGCGGCCGAGACCTCGTGCTGCTCCGCGATGGCGATCAGGAGCTCCACGGTGTCGTACAGGCCCTCGGGGTCGTAGATCGGCGGCTCCCCCCAGTCGGACAGCTGGCGGGAGCCGACCGGGGGCTGGTGGTTCCGGCGGTACTTGCCGGACAGCAGCCCGCCCGCCAGCGGGCTCCAGACCAGCACGCCCAGGCCCTGGTCCACGGCCAGCGGGATCAGCTCGTACTCCGCCTCGCGGGCCTGCAGCGAGTAGTAGATCTGCTGGCTGACCAGCGGCGCCAGGTCCAGCCGGCCGGCGATGCCCAGCGCCTTCATCAGCTGCCAGGAGCTGTAGTTAGAGGCGCCGACGTAGCGGACCTTGCCCGACCGGACCAGGTCATCCAGCGCGTGCAGGGTCTCCTCCAGCGGGGTCTGGCCGTCCCACTCGTGCACCTGGTACAGGTCGATGTGGTCGGTGCCCAGACGGCGCAGGCTGGCCTCGCAGCCGGAGATGATGTGATGGCGGGACAGCCCCGAATCGTTCGGGCCGCGGCCCATCCCCATCCGGACCTTGGTGGCCACCAGCACCCGGTCCCGCCGGCCGCGGAGGACCTGGCCCAGGATCTCCTCGGACAGCCCGGCCGAGTACACGTCGGCGGTGTCGATGAGGTTGATCCCGGCGTCCAGGCACATGTCGACCTGGCGTTCGGCCTCTTCGACGTCGGTCGAGCCCACGTCGGCGAACTCTCCGGTGCCGCCGAACGTCATCGTGCCCATAGTCAGCACGGACACCCGCAGGCCCGACCGGCCCAGTGCGCGATACTCCATGAGCCGACCTTACCGAGGGTAGGCGGGACGGGGGCGGGGGGGTGGAACCACGCTGCGTTCGGCGTAAATAACGTGGGGCGGAACCTTAGCTGGCGGTACGGAGGCGAGCCGGCGCCGGGTGTGCTGCGTGCCAGGCCACGGCGGTGGCAGCCACTGCGGCCAGGCCGGCGGCGAGCATGGCGGCGCGGTCGCCGGAGACGCCCGCCGGGCCGCCGCTGACCGCCTCGGCCACCGCGGGCAGCAGGGCGGCGCCCACCGCGGCGCCGATCTGGCGGCTGGTGTTGATCATGCCGCCGACCAGGCCCTGGTCGGCGTCGGCCATACCGCGGCTGGCCAGCACCACCGACCCGAACGCGGTGCCCGCGGTGCCGAAGCCGATCAGCATGACGATCAGCAGGATCGGGCTGTAGCCGACCGCGGGCAGGCGGGTGAGCACCGCGAAGCCGACCGCGGTCGCGGCGCCGGTCAAGATCAGCAGCCGCCTGATGCCCATCTTGGCCGCCAGCCGGGGCCCGAACACGCCCGCGGTGAAGCCGACCACGCCCTGCGGGGCGATGGCCAGCCCGGTGAACAGGGGCGACTCATGCAGGACCTGCTGCAGGTACAGCGACATGATGAGCATCTCGCCGCCGTTCCACAGGCCGAGCAGGAACGACAGGGTGCTGCCGTTGCGCAGGCTCGGACGGCGCAGNNAGGGTGGCGGCGACCGCGGCGAGGACGGCGGCGATGACCAGCGGGGAGGTCCAGCCGAGGACGACGCCCTGGGACATGGCGAACACGAGGAGGGCGACGGCGCTGGTGATCAGCAGGGCGCCGCGGAGGTCTAGGTTGCTTTTGGTTTTTGTTTCGCTTCTTGTTGCCTTGGCTGCCTGGCCGAGGATGGCGGGCGCGAGGGCGGCGGCGAGCAGGCCGACCGGGACGTTGACCAGGAACACCGCGCGCCAGCTGGTGAACTGCACGAGCACGCCGCCGAGAATCTGGCCGGAGACGAAACCCACCGAGGAAATGGCACCGTAGAGTCCGATGGCGCGAGTACGTTCGGGACCTTCGGGGAAGCCGGTGGTGATGAGAGACAGCGCGGCCGGGGCGACGATCGCGGCGCCCGCACCTTGCACCACCCGGGCGGCGATCAGCAGCACCGGGTCCTGGGCCAGCCCGCCCGCGAGACTGGCCATCGAGAACGCGATCAGGCCCGCGACGAACATACGCCGCCGGCCGAAAAGGTCAGCGGCACGGCCGCCGAGAATGAGCAGGCCGCCGAACGCGATGGCGTACCCCGTCACGATCCACTGCACCGCGTCGGGTGCCATGTGGAGTTCGCGCTCAATCGAGGGCAGGGCGACGTTCACGATGCTGAAATCAAGGACGACCATGAACGCGGCGACGAGGATCAGCGCGAGCTGCAGGGGGCGGCGGTGGACGGGCGCTGTTGCCGGAGGAGCGGGAGTGGCGGGAGGGGCGGAAGTGACGGGATTCGTAGGAGTGGCAGGAGAGGCGAAAGGGGCGGTGGCAGGCCGGGATTCACGACGGTTGAGAGGCGCGGTGGCGGGCATGATACCAATCAGATACGTAACGGATCGTTTCGGAATTCCAAGGAGTAGAACCTAGCCATGAGCCGGGATATTCCGGCCGCGGACGCGGAGGGCACCGGGCCGCAGCAGGCTCTCCGCGCGGACGCGGAGGGCACGGGGGCGCAGCGGGGACGGCCGCGGAGCCAGGAGGCGGATCGCGCGATCCTGACCGCGACGGCGGAACTGCTCGCGGACCGGGGGCTGTCCGCGATGTCGATCGAGGAAGTGGCGGCGCGAGCCGGGGTCGGCAAGACGACCATCTACCGGCGCTGGCCCTCCAAGGGCCTGCTGGCGCTGGACGCGTTCGTGACGTCGTTCCGCGAGGAGCAGCCGCCGAACGACACCGGGACGCTGCGCGGCGACCTGCTGGCGGCCCTGCACGCATGGGTCCGCGCGGTGACGCAGACCCCGATGGGACCGATGCTCACCAGCCTGATCGCCGAGGCCCAGCACGACCCCGAGCTGCGCGGAGCCTGGCGGGACCGGGTGCTCGAGCCACTGCGCGTTCAGCATCGGATCATGCTGGACCGCGCGATCGAGCGTGGCGAGATACCGGCGACCGTGGACCGGGACGTCGTCCTTGACCTGTTCTTCGGCGCCGCCGAGCACCGGCTGCTGCTCGGCCACCTGCCGATAACGGACGCGTTTATCGGCCAGGTCGTGGACGTGATCCTGGGCGGCATCGCCGGGTGGCCGCACGGCCCGGACGACTGAGGGGCCTGATTGGGCCTGGACCGGGGCTGGACCGGGCCTGGCGGGCTGGCCGGAGGTGGCCGGAGGTGGCCGGGGCGGCGTTTACGTTATATCTTGTTAATGAGCAGGGATTGCCGACCGTGCACCGCCCTGAGCATGAAGGAGAGTCCGCGATGACCGAGAGCAACGAGCAGGACCAGGGCTGGTGGGCCAAGCTGATCGCGTGGCTGCGGGGCGGGCAGCGCGGGGACGCGACCCGGAAGGCCAGGGCCGCGCTGCAGGACGTGCGCGCCAGCGAGACCGGCCGCAAGGCCGAGGCGGCGATCAGGGACCTGCGCGAAGGCGAGGTCGGCCGCAAGGCCGAGGCGGCGATCNNGAGGGCGAGACGGGCCGCAAGGCCAAGGAAGCCCTGCGGGACCTGCGCGACAGCGACGTGGTGGGCAAGGCGCGGGACACGGCCCGCGACGCGATCCGCGACCTGCGGGACAGCGACGCCGGGCGCAAGGCGAAGGCCGCCATCCGCGACCTGCGGGACAGCAACGGGACGGGCGACAAGTCCTGAGGTGCTCGCAGGCACGGCCGGACCTTTACGGAAGGTGCACGAGAGGTCTTCAGGGCGGTACGGAGTTCTTTGGGGTTAACGGGGGTATCGTCTTGACGGCCGGACGACTAGGCTGAAACCGGGTAAACCCGACGGCGGCGCAACGACGCATCGCCGCCGGGCCTTGTCGGACGACCCGACCATTTATCCTTCAGGATGTGAGCGCTAACGTCGGCCCCGGCTGACCGCATGGCTACGCGGCGCGCGGCAGAGGGGGGCACGATGTGACGCCGGCACCGGATGAACGGGCCGAGAACCTGGCACGCGAGAACCTGGCCAGCGAGAACCTGGCGAGAACCTCAGTCGTGCGCGGGCTGGGCAACATGTCGCGCCCCCCGGTCATGGCCGATGTCGCCCGGCTCGCCGGGGTCTCGCACCAGACCGTCTCGCGGGTGCTGAACCAGCACCCGAACGTTCGCCCGCTGACCAGGGACAAGGTGCTGGCCGCCATCCGCGAGCTCGCCTACCGGCCGAACGCCGCGGCCCGGACGCTGGTCACCCGGCGGACCCACACCCTGGGCGTGATCAGCTTCGACACCATGCTGTACGGCCCGGCTTCCATGCTGTACGGCTTCGAGCGGGCGGCGCACGACGCCTATTTCGTGTCCATCGCCAGCCTGCCCGCGCTCGACCGCGGGTCGATGCTGGACGCCGTGGACCGGTTCCTGGGCCAGGGCATCGAGGGGATCGTCGTCATCGCCACGCAGGACACCGCCGTGGCCGCGCTGGCGCACGTGCCACCGGAGGTGCCGCTGGTCGCGGTGGGCTGCGGCACCCGCGCTTCGGTCGCGTCGGTGGCGATCGACAACGCCGCCGGCGGGGCCGCCGCGACGCGTTACCTGCTCAGCCTGGGGCACCGGACCGTGTACCACGTAGCCGGGCAGGCCTCGTGCCTGGACGCCCAGGAGCGCACCGACGGCTGGCGGCAGGCCCTGCGCGAGGCCGGGGCGGCCGAGCCCGCCGTGCTCGCCGGCGACTGGTCGTCGGCCTCCGGCTACCAGGCTGGCTGCCAGCTGGCGTCGGATCCCGAGCTGACCGCCATTTTCTGCGGCAACGACACGATGGCCCTCGGCGTCATGCGGGCACTGGCCGAACGCGGACTCCGGGTGCCCGCCGACGTGAGCATCGTCGGTTTCGACGACGTCCCCGAGGCGGGGTACTACCTGCCGCCGCTCACCACGGTGCGGCAGGATTTCGGCGAGGTCGGCCGGCAGGCGCTGAGCACGCTGGTCGACCGGATGTCCGGCGCCATCCCGGCCGGGCCCCGGGTCCGGGTGGCGCCCGAGCTGATCGTGCGGGCCAGCGCCGCCGGGCCGCGGTACCGCTGACCCGGCTGATTCAACCGGCGCCCGGAAGGCAAGAATGCTCTAGAAGGATCCCCATACGATAAGGCGGACAGATGGTTGTTAGCGCTAACAGAGACGTCAGCGGTGACGATTTTGTCGTCGGCGTGGACTTCGGGACGCTGTCGGCACGCGCCCTGGTGGTCCGGGTCAGCGACGGCGCCGAGGTCGGCACCGCCACCAGCGAGTATGCCCACGGCGTGATCGACCGTGAGCTGGCCGGGCACGGTGAGCTGCCGCCCGACTGGGCGCTGCAGGATCCGGGCGACTACACCGACGCGCTGGCGGCCACGGTCCCGGCCGCGATCAAGGCGGCCGGGGTTGACCCGGGCCAGGTGATCGGCATCGCCACCGACTTCACCGCGTCCACCTGCATGCCGGTCACCGCCGACGGGACGCCGCTATGCCAGCTGGACGGCCTGGCCGCGCGCCCGCACGCCTACCCCAAGCTGTGGAAGCACCACGCCGCCCAGCCGCACGCGGACCGGATCAACGCCGTCGCCCACGAGCGCGGCGAGAAATGGATCGGCCGCTACGGGGGGAAGATCTCCTCGGAGTGGCAGTTCGCCAAGGCGCTCCAGCTGCTGGATGAGGACGCCGAGCTCTACCGGCGCGCGGACCGGTGGATCGAGGCCGCCGACTGGATCATCTGGCAGCTGTGCGGGACCGAGACCAGGAACGCGTGCACGGCCGGGTACAAGGGCATTTTCCAGGACGGGCATTATCCGTCACCGGACTTCCTGGCCGCCCTGGACCCGGGCTTCGCCGACTTCGCCGAGGCCAAGCTCGCCCATCCCATTTCCCCGCTGGGCGCCCGGGCCGGCCGGCTGACCCCGGCCGCGGCCGCCAACCTCGGGCTGCGCGACGGGATCGCGGTCGCCGTCGGCAACGTGGACGCGCACGTCACCGTGCCCGCGGCCGGCCCGGTCGCGGCGGGCAAGATGGTGGCGATCATGGGCACCTCCACCTGCCACGTGATGAACGGGACCGAGCTCGCCGAGGTCCCCGGCATGTGCGGCGCGGTCGACGGCGGGATCGTGGCTGGACTGTGGGGGTATGAGGCGGGGCAGAGCGGGGTCGGTGACATCTTCGCCTGGTTCGCGCGCAACGGCGTCCCCGGCGAGTTCGCCGACGAAGCGCGGCGGCACGGTGTGTCGCTGCAGGCGCTGCTGGACGAGAAGGCCACCGCGGCCCCGCCCGGCGCGCACGGGCTGGTCGCGCTGGACTGGGAGGGCGGCAACCGCTCGGTCCTGGTGGACGGCCGCCTGTCCGGCACCATCGTCGGGCTGACGCTGGCCACCACGGCGCCGGAGATCTACCGGGCGCTGCTGGAGTCGACCGCGTTCGGGACCAGGATGATCGTCGATACGTTCGGCGCCTCCGGGGTGCCGGTGACCGAGTTCGTGGTGGCCGGCGGCCTGGTCAAGAGCGCCCCGCTGATGCAGATCTACGCGGACGTCCTGCGGCGCCCGCTCTCGGTGATCGGCTCCGAGCAGGCGCCGGCTCTGGGCTCGGCCATCCACGCGGCGGTCGCGGCGGGCGCCTACCCGGACGTGCCGGCCGCGGCCGAGGTCATGGGCCGGCTGCAACGGGACGTCTACTCCCCCGACCCGGTCCGCGCGGATGTGTACGACCAGCTCTACGCGGAATACGTGCAGCTGCACGACTATTTCGGGCGCGGGGAGAACCAGGTCATGCACCGGCTGCGGGCGATCCGGGACCGCGCCTATTTGAGCCGAACGGGCGGTGGTGCGTGATCCGCCGGCGCAGCTGCACCGCCAGGAGCGGAACCGCGAACCAGAACACCCAGGCGTAGGTCGTGACGAAGAAGAACGGGATCGACAACCCGAAGGCGGCCACGAAGTTCCAGGCCTGCCAGCCCATGTCGTCGAGGGCAGGCCGCGGGGCCTCTGGCGCCTGCTGGTGGGAGATCATGTGCCGCAGCATGGCCAGCAGCGCCGCGGACTCCAGCACCTGCACCAGCGCGTAAAACCCGAACCGCAGGGCGTGGGTATCGAGGGTCTGGTCCCCGCTGACCGTGAGCAGCTTGGTCGCGAACGGGATGACCACGATCGTCATGAGCCAGGCTGTGTTGAACGTGCGCAGTCTGGTGTCGGTGCGCTCGACGTAGCGGAACAGATCATGATGATTGCTCCACGCCGCGGCGATCACCACGAAGCTGATAACGAACGCCGCGTAGTGACCGTCGTTGTGCCGTACCGAAGACCAGAACGTACCTACGGTGTCCCCCGAGGGCACCGGCAGCTCGATTGCCAGCAGCGTGACCGCGATGGCGACCACGGCATCGGAGAACAACATCAGCCGTTCGGTGGCACGCGATTCGTACTTCTGCTCGCTATCGGGCACTAGCAGATCATCTCCCCGACGGGGTGGTCCCTTTCCGGCTCACTGGCCGGTGACCTGGCGCCAGTTGGAGACCGAGGGCTGGAGGCGGGCGGCGGGGCCCTGGCCGAAGAGCCTGAAGATGTTGCCGGTGATCCGCTGGACGACGGTGGCCTCGCAGGTACCGCCGGAGTAGCAGCCGCTGTGCCCGTCCAGGGCCGGGATCCAGTTGTTGGTGCCGGTGTCGATCACGCCGGCGCCGGTGGTCGCGTTGGTGTAGTAGGTCATGTCGGAAAACCAGGGGGTCGTGTTGTGCTGGCCCTGGCTGGCGGAGACCGGCGAGTGGCCGAGGATCTGGTCGTTAGCGGGCTGGCCGTCCACGGCCTCGAACTGGTCGACGTCGGAGGCGACCACACCGGGCACGACGTCGCCGTCGTGCAGGCCCGTGCCGGCGAAGACCCAGGCGGAGGCGTCGGACACCGTGAACCCGGTGTGCAGGCCGGGCTCGAGGAAGCCGGAGTAGGTATCGCCGACGAAATCGTACTCGGGCCAGCCCGACGGCTGGTTCGACCACTCGTTGCCGGTGACCTCCATCGGGTTCCCGTGGCCGTCGAGCGGGTCCGCGGCGGAGTCGCGGTAGTCGACGAGCTCGCGGTCGGCGCCGAGCGGGGAGGCCTGGGTCCGGACGTGCCGCAAGACCGGGCTGGCGGCGAAGAAGACGATGTTCATGCCCTTGCCGTAAGCCGCCACGGCGGCTTCGCGCTCGCCGTAGGACCAGCACTCGTCGTGGCCGAGGGACAGCAGCACCTTGTGCTTCAGCAGGTAGCCGGGGTGCTCCTGCACGGTCAGGTCGGTGGCGTAGGTGACGTCGAGGCCGTGCTGTTCGGCCCACTTGACCAGCGGGTACTCCAGGCCGAGGAAGTTGCCTGAGCCGTTCTCCGCGGCGTAGGGGCGGTCGTAGGACACCACACGCGACCGGGAGCACAGCGGGTAGACGTCCGCGGGGCAGCTGCCCAGGCCCTGGTAGTAGTCGTAGCCGCCGTAGAAGTTCCAGGCCTGCCAGGTGAACACGTCGTTCTTGATCACGTACGTGGCGGTGCTGGCGGGAGCCCAGATCGTCAGCGGGACATAGCTCTGCCGGTTGCCCGGGCCGACGAGCTTGATCAGGTAGTCGCCCTGGACCCAGGCCGAGGTCACGGTGAAGGTCAGCGACGCGGACCAGTTATCGCAGGCCACCATGTTGGTGCCGCTGGTAACCGGGCAGGCGGCCTGGTTCTTGCCCTGGACCTGGGCCGAGGTCCAGATCAGCCGCGCGCCCTTGTTCTGGTAGTAGCCCATCCGGAAGGCCTCGGCGCGGAAGGACGGGCCGGTGGTGCTGACATACAGCGTGACCTGCTGGCCCTGCTGGGCGTAGACCTGGCTGGCGAAACCGGTGATGCCGCCGTGCGAGCCGTGGATCTCCCACGCGGTGGTGCCCGGCTTGTCGTTCTCCTGGATCACCCAGCGGGCCTGCGTCCCGTCCGGGCCTGCGAAGGTGGCCGGCCCCGCCGCGGTGCTGGTGCCGGTGCCGGTGCCGGTGCTGGCGCCGTCGCTGGCCTGGCTGGCCACGGGCCTATGGGCGGTAGCCGACGGCACCTTCGGCGCGAGCGCCACGATCGCCGCGACGACGGCTAGCCCCACGGCCACCGTGGTGACCACCCCGCCGATGACCCACTTGTCAACCAACGCGGAACCCCCCTCGCCGTCACGCAGCCGATCTACCGCTATCACCCCGGCGTAGGCGCCTGCGCGATCGCTGCGAGATTACGGGACAGAACACATTAGATACACCCTGCGGACCGTCGCCGGGATGCAAGTCACCGGGTCCGGGTCGCGCATTACTCAGTGGTGGTCCTCCACAGCCTCTGTAGCCACGGCAGTCGGATCGTACATCAGGAATCTCGGCCGTCGCGTTTCTGGCTTCAAACGTGGCCAAGCCGGTGCCGACGGCTCCGTCCGGGCGGAGCGAAAACCGGTTGCGCTGGCGGCCGGCCGTGTGGCAACCTGCAGCAGGTTCGGGCCGGCCCGAGGAGCCGGCTGAGTGGAGGGAGGCGCGGAATGTCTACGCCCGTCGCGGGTGCGTTGCCGCCTGCCCCGTTCACCGCTCAGCCGAGGAGCATCACCCGTGCCCGACTTTCCCGCCGCAGACTACCCAGAGTTCAACTCCCGCCGCGGTAAGCGGCGGTACAACGACGACGAGCCGACCACGTCCAAGCGGGGCCGGCCGCGCCGGGCCCTGCCGTCCATGGAGGCATTCGACGCGACCGACGGCCTGCCCGAAGGCGACCGCTGGTCGACCTGGGACCAGTCGATGCCGACCGAACGCGGGCCGAAGCCGTACCCGGACTGGCTGGTCACCGACCTGGCCGCGGTCGACACCGAGCTGGGCATCCTGAAGACCGGCAAGGAGGCCGACGTCTTCCTGCTTCGGCGGGGCGTGCCGCAGACCAGCCGGTCCTGCCTGCTGGCGGCCAAACGGTACCGGTCCGCCGAGCACCGGATGTTCCACCGTGACGGCGGCTACCTGGAGGGACGCCGGACCAGGGAATCCCGGGTCAACCGGGCCATGGCGAGCCGGAGCACGTTCGGCCGGCAGGCCATCGCCGGCCAGTGGGCGGCCGCGGAGTTCAGCGCGCTGACCCGGCTCTACGCGGCGGGAGTGCCCGTTCCCTACCCGGCCCAGATCCTCGGCACCGAGCTGCTGCTCGAGTTCATCGGCTCGCCGGACGGGATCGCCGCCCCGCGGCTGGCCGAGACCAGGCCCGGCCCCGCTGAACTGGCCGGCCTGTGGGACCAGCTCGTGCAGGCGCTGGTCGCGCTGGCCAGGGACGGCCTGGCCCACGGCGACCTGTCCGCGTATAACCTGCTGGTCCACCAGGAGCAGCTCATCATGATCGACCTCCCGCAGGTGGTCGACGTGATCGCCAACCCGCGGGGCGCCTTCTTCCTCACCCGCGACGCCGAGAACATCGGTCGCTGGTTCGCCGCGCACGGCCTGGCCGGCGTTCGCCCGGAGCCCGCGGATCTCGCCGCCCTGCTCCGCCGGGAAGCCATGATCGAGCTCTAAGGCCCACCGAGCGGACTGAGGTGGACACTCCTGCTGGCCGGAGCCAGGGGCGAGAGCGGACCGACCCGGATCGCGACCTGGGAGGGTGTCGCGGGACCGGGCCGGCCCGCTGGCGAGCGGGGCAGCGGGCGGCTGCCTGAGGTGAGCTAGTCGGTGGCGGTGACGGCGCCGGGATCGAAGCCGGACGGCGCGGGCTCGGCCGTCGTGGTCTGGGCGCCCTGGGAGCGGCCGGCCTGGGTGCGGGCGCGCTGCTTGAAGGTGAGGCGGCCGTTCTTCATGACGCCGATCCGCTGGGCGCGGCGGGCGACGGTGCTGTCGTGGGTGACGAACACCATGGTCAGGCCGCGCTCCCGCCACATGGCGTCGAGCAGGGTGATGATCTCGTCCCTGGTCTCCTCGTCGAGGTTCCCGGTCGGCTCGTCGGCCAGCAGCACCTTCGGCTCCTTGACCAGGGCCCGCGCGATCGCGACCCGCTGCTGCTGACCGCCGGACAGCTCGCCGGGGACGTGCCGCAGCCGGTCGGCGAGGCCGACCGCCTCCAGGGCGACCGCGGCCCGCTGCCGCCGGGCCGTCGCCGACACGTGCAGCGGGACCAGCGCGGTCTCGACGTTCTCCTGCGCGGAGAGCGTGGGGATCAGGTTGAAGGTCTGGAACACGAAGCCCATGGACTCGGCCCGGATCCTGGTCACCTCGGCCTCGCGCAGCTGCGCGAGGTCACGGCCGTCGAAATCGACGACGCCGCTGGACGGCCGGTCCAAGCCGCCGAGGATCTGCAGCAGCGTCGATTTGCCGTGCCCCGTCGGCCCCTGGATGGCCAGCCATTCGCCGTCCTCCACCACCAGGTCCACCCCGCGCAGGGCAGCGACGTCCTTGTGGCCCTTGGTGTAATTCTTGGTCACTCCGGAGAGCTTGTACATGTCGCTTTCCTCCTGGGTTCAGGCCACCTTGGACAGGGCGTCTGCCGGGCGGAGCCGCGCGGCCCGCCAGCCGCCGAAGATGCCGGCGATGAGGCCGCCGGCTATGGCCAGCACGACGGCGAGCAGGATGACGTTGCCGCTCACCGCGGCGGCGAGGTGCACGGCCACCGTGTGGCTGGCGGTCGACGCGCGCGCGAAGCCGCCGCCGAACCCGCCACCGCCGGTGCCACCGGTGCCACCGGTACCGCCCCCGCCGCCCCCGAACTGCCTGGCGCCGCCCGGCGTGGCCGTGCCGGTCGTCTGGCCGACCACGGCGGACAGCTTGGGCGACAGCTTGGACACCAGCTCCGCGCCGGCGAAACCGAGCCCGATACCGACCACGCCGCCGATGATGCCCATGGCGACCGCCTCGCCCATCACCTGGCCGATGATGCGGCGACTGCGCCAGCCGAGCGCCTTCAGCGTGCCGAACTCACGGACCCGGCGCGAGACCGCCGACATCGTCAGCAAGATGGCCAGGCCGAACGCCGCGATCAGCACCGCGATCGCGAGCCATTTGCCGAGGTTGTTGGCCAGGCTCGAGGCGCTGGACAGGGATCCGGTCACCTCGCTGGCCAGGTCGCTGGAGGTGGTCACGGTGTCCGAGGGCAGCGCCTTGGAGATCTCGCTGGAGACGGCCGGGATGGCCGAGGAACTGCTGGCCGCGACGTAGATCGTGTTGACGTCGTTCTTCAAGTTGGCCAGCGACTGGGCCTCGGCGAGCGGGATGTACACGTCCGAGGGGTTATCCCCGGCCGGCTCGCTGACGATCCCGATGACCTTGAAGTTCGTCGTGGTGCCCTTACTGTTGCCGATGGCGATGGTGGAGCCGACCGACAGCTTTTCCTGCGTCGCGTAGGAGGAGTCCACCAGCGCGACATCGGAATTGGCATCCGCCGCGGTAAACGTGCTCCCCGCGCTGAGCTTGCCGGAGCTGAGCGGGCCGAGTTCGCCGCCGCCGATGTCCACGCCATCCACGCCGAAGGTGCTGGTGGTGAAGCTGGCGCGGAAGCTCCCGCCGCCGCCCCCTGACCCGCCCCCGCCGCCGAACCCGCCGCTCCCGCTGCCGCCTGAGGTGTTGATAGCCGGCACCGTGCCGCTGAGGGTCCGGTCGTTCAGGGTCAGGCCGCCGGCCGCCGCCGCCACGTCATGCAGGCCGGACACCGTGGTCACCGAGGACGAAGCGATCGAGGCGAGCGTGGCGCCCGCCGACAGCGTACTGGTGTCGATCTTGGTGCCGGCCGCGGGCCGGCTGGTGGTCCCGGTGCGGAACCCGATGCCGAACGAGCCCGGCGTGAACGACCCGGCCTTCGGCGTCTTGGTCACGGTGACGTCCGTGCCCACCCCGTACAGCGCTTTCAGCACGGTGCCCTGGGCGTTCTTAACCCCGGAGGCGGCCGCCGTCACCGTGATCACCAGGCCGATCCCGAGAGCAAGGCCAAGCGCGATGAACACGGCCTGGCGCATACGGCGGCGAAGTTCACGCCGCAGATAGGTGAAGAACATTCCCGCAACTCCTCGCGGCCACGCGCCTTATGAAGGACGGCGCGACATGTTCCGAATGGGATTATTTTCCGGCCGCAAGGGCAGGAGACAGCTGGCGGCGCGGTGGCCGCCCCGGGAGCGAACGCCGCGCCAACACAGAGCATGGCGGTGCTACCTGAACGAATGCTGAGCACAACCTGCGGGGTTTCCGCGATCTGCGGGCGCGATTGCGCGCGTCACGGCTCTGGAGACAAACGTGGGTCCCTCGCGGCATTTTGCACCGCAAGGGACCCACGTTCCCAGCTCTAGCCGCCGCCAGGTCAGCTAAAGCGAGGTCAGCTAAAGCTAATACGGCGCTGGGCCGGGATTAGCCGCGCGCCGCCCTGATCGTCTCGCGCAGCGAGCCCATGGTGGCGAGCACGGCCGAGGGCTCGTAACCGCAGTGCGCCATGCAGTTGGCGCACCGGGGGTCCTTGCCGCGGCCGTAGGAATCCCAGTCCGTGGTCTCGATCAGTTCCTTGTAGGTCTTCACGTAACCGTCGGACATCAGGTAGCAGGGCTTCTGCCAGCCGAGCAGCGAATAGGAGGGAATCCCCCACGCGGTGCAGCCGAAGTCCGTCTTGCCCTCAAGGAAGTCCAGGAACAGCGGCGTGTGGTTCAGCCGCCACTTCTTGCGCCGCCCGTCCGCGAACGCCTTGCGGAACAGCTCCCGCGTTTCGGTCACGCCCAGGAAATGCTCCTGGTCCGGCGCCTTCTCATAGGCGTACGCGGGCGAGATCTGCATTTCGTCGATGCCGAGATCGTCGTTCAGGTACGTCAGCACGTCAATGACGGTCTGCGGGGTGTCGGTGTTGAAGACCGTCGTGTTCGTGTTCACCTTGAACCCGCGCGACTTGGCCAGCTTGATCGCGGCGACCGCGTCGTCGAACACGCCTTCCTTGCAGACCGACTCGTCGTGCCGCTCCTTCAGCCCGTCGATGTGCACCACCCAGGAGAAGTAGGGCGACGGCTTGAACTTGTCCAGCTTCTTCGGCAGCAGCAGCGCGTTCGTGCACAGGAAAACGAACTTCTTGCGCTTGATCAGCTCGGCGACGATCACGTCGATCTGCGGGTGCATCAGCGGCTCGCCGCCGGCGATGGATACCATCGGCGCGCCGGATTCCTCGACCGCGCCGAGCGCCTGCTCGACCGGCATCCGCTGCTTGAGGATCTGATGCGGCTGCTGGATCTTGCCGCAGCCCGCGCACGCCAGGTTGCAGGCGAACAGCGGTTCCAGCTCGACCAGCAGCGGAAACTTCTTATTTCCAGCCAGTTTCTGGCGCATCAGGTAGGACCCGACGCGCAGGGACTGACGTAGTGGCATGGGCATTATTGCCTTACCTCCTTGGGCAGGCCGAACCGGATTGATTCTGTGGTCGTCACGCGTTCGGAAACCGACAGCGGGCCCAGCCCGGCCAGCGCCGAAATGATCTCCTCGACCACGGCGGGAGGAGCCGAGGCGCCGGCGGTCAGGCCGACCGTCGACACCCCGTCAAGCCAGCTGAGCTCGATGTCCGCCGCGCTGTCGATCAGGTGGGCCGGCGTCCCGATACGCTCGCAGGCCTCCACCAGCCGGACCGAGTTGGACGAGTTCGCCGAGCCCGCCACCAGCACCAGGTCCGATTCGGCGGCCACCGTCCGCACCGCGACCTGCCGGTTGGTGGTCGCGTAGCAGATATCGTCGCTGCCGGGCGCACGCACCGCGGGGAACCGCTCCCGCAGCGCGCCCGACACCTGCGCCGCCTCCTCCAGAGACAGCGTGGTCTGCATCAGGTAGGCGACGCGCTCACCGTCGCGCGGCCGCAGCGCGGCCACGTCTTCGGGGGTCTGCACCAGCACCGTCGAGGCCGGGGCCTCGCCGAGCGTGCCCTCGACCTCTTCGTGGCCGGCGTGGCCGATCAGCGCGACCGTGTACCCGTCGGCCGCGAACCGCCTGGCCTCGGCGTGCACCTTGGACACCAGCGGGCAGGTGGCGTCGATGACCGCGAGCTGGCGGCGGGCGGCCTCCTCGCGCACCATCGGCGACACACCGTGCGCGGAGAACACGACGGTGGCGCCGTCGGGCACCTGATCGAGTTCGTCCACGAACACGGCGCCCCGGCTTTCCAGGTCCCCCACCACCCGGGTGTTGTGCACGATCTGCTTGCGCACGTAGACCGGCTGGCCCCGGCGCTCCAGGGTGCGCTCGACGATCTCGATCGCCCGCTCCACGCCGGCGCAGAACGACCGCGGGCCGGCCAGCAGCACCTGGCGCGTCTGGCACGCGGCGGCCCAACGCTCCACCACCGGTGCGGCGACGCGCAGCGACCGCAGCGCGGCCAGCCCGCCGGAGACGATGCCCGCGAGCGGCCGGTCCGGGGTGTCCGACACGGCCCGGACCACGGCCAGCGGCCGCCCTCCCGCCGCGGCGGCCAGCGGCGCCGACTCCATGTCCGCCAGCAGGTAGCCATCGGCGGCCAGGGCCGCCCGCTCCGATCGCCTGACCAGGTGGTCCACCGTGGTGATCCGGCCGATCCGCACGCGCAGCCCGGCGCGCTCGAGCTCAGCGGCCAGCAGCAGCGCCGACCCGCAGGTCACGTCGCCCACCTCGGAACCGACGACCAGGTCGCCCGGGTGCAGGTCGGTGGTCAGGCCGGCCCCGACACCCATGATGGCCATCGGGCCGAACGATCCGTGGCTCATGTTCTTGGCCGCCCGCGCCGCCCGCGCNNCGGTGCGCAGCACCTCAGGAACAGGGGCGGTGCGCAGCACCTCAGGAGGACTGGCGCCCGGGCGCAGGCCGCGACGGATCGCACGGGCCTCGATCCGCATCGGCGCGCAAATGAGCAGCGGGTCTGTCATGCGCTACCTCCGGTTGATGCGGCCCGCACGTAACGACCGAGCGCGCTCAGGGGAAAGGCCAGCCGATACAGGTGATAGTTGATGTAAAAGTCGCCGGGGAACCCGGTGCCGGTGTACTGCGGCTCGTCCCAGGACCCGTCGGCACGCTGCGTCCGCACCAGCCAGCCGATGCCCCGCCCGGCCGCGTCGCTGTCCTGTTCGCCGGCCGCGATCAGGGCGAGCAGCGCCCAGGCGG
>PMOU01000648.1 GCA_003161205.1 Actinomycetota bacterium
CAGCACACGTAACGGGCTAGGCCCGCGCGGTCAGGGCCGCGATCTGGTCCTCGAGCGCCACGGCGGCCGCGAGGCGGTTATCGATGGTGTCGTGCGGGGCGGCGGGTTCGGCGCCGAGCCGCATGCTGGCGCCGAACTGCTCGAAGTTCGCCAGCTTGGCCGAATCGCGCGCGAGCCCGCGCGCGAGCAGCCGACTGCGCAGGGTGGCCTGGTCTGACTTGATCCAGACCAGGCGGACCGTACCGCCGCCTAGCTCGGCGACCCAGGACTGCCAGTGCCCGGCGTCGTGGATCTGGCTGGTGAACGGGCCAGATAGCAGGACGGGACATCCGTGCCCGCGGATCTCGCGCGCGGTCCCTGTCATCCCGGCGTACTCGTGTACCTTGATGTGCTCGTCGTACCACGGGCCTTCGCGTTCACCCGCGGGGCGCTGAGCGGACGCGAGCATGGCCGCCACGAACGCCCCGTACATCGTGTCCTTGTCGAGCAGCGCCGGCGTCGGTTCGAGCGAGGCGAGCAGCAGGCTGGCCACCATGCTCTTACCGGCGCCCGGCGGGCCGGCCACCACCCAGGCTGGTGCGGGGACGGTCATCTGGCCAGGATGACCCAGCTGTGCGCGGGTACAAGCGCGGGATCCTCCGGCCGGGTGGCTGGATCCGGGGTCTCTGCCACGGTGAGCCCGGCCACCGCGACCGGGAACCGGAATTCGTCGTCACCGACGTTCAGCAGCACCACGATCTCGGCGTCATCGGCGGCGACCCGGAACGCGACGGCCTCGTTGGTCAGGTGCTCGGTGGTGCTCCGCGCGCGGACGAGCCAGGGGTGGCGGCGGCGGAAGCCGATGAGGCGCTGATGCAGCCGGTAGGTGGGCCAGCCCTCAGGTGACAGCTCAGCCGGGCTGGCGGGGAAAGCCGGACGGATCTCGTCGTCACCGCCGGCCCGGTCTTCCTTGACGCCGCGGAACGCCTGCTCGTCCCCGTAGTAGACGCTCGGGATGCCGCCGACAGTGAACAGCACCGCCAGCGCATGGCCTAGGTGCCGTTCGTCGGTGAGCTGGCTGGCCAGCCGGGTCACGTCATGGTTCCCGACGAAGGTCTGCGGCGTGAGCCCGGCCAGGACCTGGTTGTGCCGGTCAAGGGTCCAGGCCAGCTCGAAGAAGTTGCGGTCGTTCAGCGAGCTCCAGATCGCCTTCCACAGCTCGTACTGGGTCACCGAGTCCAGGCCGGCCTCCGACGCGTAGGCCACGTAGTCACCCTGGATCATCTCCCCGACGAACCATGCGCCGGGATGCGCGCTCCGGACCCTCGGCAGGGCCTTGGACCAGAAGCTGGGCGGGACCGCGTAGGCGGCGTCGAGCCGCCATCCCGCCGCGCCCCGGTCAAGCCAGTAGGTCATGACCCGGATGACGTAGTCGAGCACCTCAGGGGTTTCGTGGTCCAGGGTGACGAGCTGGTCGTGGCCCTCGAACGTCTCGTAGTCGCCGCTTTGCTGATCACGCCGGAACCACCGGGCGGCGGCCGAATCCGGGCCCTGCGCCAGCGCGGCCTGGAACGCCGGGAACGAACGGCCGACATGGTTGAACACTCCGTCCAGGACGATACGAAGGCCGCGCCGTCCGGCCTCGGCCACCAGCTGGTCGAAGTCCTCTTGGTCACCCAGACGAGGATCGATCCGGAAGTGGTCGATGGTGTCGTATCCGTGGGTCTCGGCCGCGAAGATCGGCCCGAGCAGCAGGCCGGAGCAGCCAAGCTCGACCGCATAGTCCAGCCACCCGACCAGCTGCCGCAGCCGGTGCCGGGCCGGCTCCCCGGCCGGCTGCGCTTCTTTCTCCGCGCCGGTGAACCCCAGAGGGTACACCTGCCACCAGATAGCATGATCGGCCCATGACGCCATCGGGCCACCATAGCGGGCGAGGCAACGAGGGTCTGCCGCAGCGTCTCCTCGATTAGGTACGTGATCGCAGATGCCGGGGCATGATATAACTTTAGGTAATTGGCATTCACTAAAAGTGACTGCGATCGAGCGTGTTATTATCACTTCAGTTGCTCCGGTCCCTGGCAGCTGATCGCACGCGCTGCGCGATGTTCGGAGCTGCTTGATGCATGGACTTGGCCAGGGACCCGCGACCCGGGCAGGCACGTCACCGGATCGAGCCGCGGAGATCTACCAACGGCTCGCCGCGCCAGTCTACGGTCAGGCCCTGCTGATTCTCGGTGACGAGATCGTGGCCGAGCGGGTGACCCGGGACGTCATCGTCGAAGAGGTCGCCAGAGCCCCGCTGGCCGCGGAAAGCGCAAATGAGGCGTCCCGCCGAGTAGCGCTGTCGGTCCTGCGGCGTTGTCAGGAAGTGGCCCTTGACCGGGGCCGTGTTCCCCGGCGGCGGCGTCCTGGCGGCGGTGTCCGGCCCCGCTCGCAGCGCGTTCGCCGCAGCATGGAGCGGGAAGCCCTCGCGCTCGTGCTCTTCGGCGGCTTCGAGTACCGCCAGGTGGCCCAGGCGCTCGCCATCTCGGCGGCAGAAGCGGCCGCCCTGTTGCGCACGGCGATGCTCAGCCAGACCGGTTAGCGGGGATCGGGGCACGAACCACCGCCGTTCGGCACAATGATGGCATGGCCACACACGTCGCACTGCTCCGCGGAATTAACGTCGGAGGCCGGAACAAGGTGCCGATGGCGGAGCTGCGCGAGGTCGTGACCTCGCTCGGGCATACCGGGGTGACGACCTACATCCAAAGCGGCAACGTGCTCTTCAGCACGGCCAGCACCAGCACCGCGGAGCTGGCCACGGCGCTTGAGTCGGCCATCACCGACCGTTTCGGGATCCGCTCCCCCGTCGTGGTCGTCTCCAGAGACGAACTCGCCCAGGTGCTGCGGGACAACCCGTATCCGGGTGAGCCGAACCCGAAGCTGGTGCACGTGGTGTTCCTGGGCGGCGTACCGCCCCAGGACCTGCTGGACCGGATCACGGCCGCGGAGAGCGCGGCGGCGGCCAAGGGCAGCCACGACACCTTCACGGCGATCGGCCGGGCCCTGTTCCTGCACACGCCGGACGGCTTCGGGGACAGCGAGCTGGCCCAGTCCCTGTTCCGGATCATCAGCGCGCCGGGCAAGCAGAAGCAGGGCGGCCTGGCGGCCACAGCCAGGAACTGGGCCACCGCCACCAAGCTGCTGGCCCTGTGCGAGGAGAAGTAACCGCGCGAGAAGAAGTAGCGGGGCGAGGAGAAATAATGGCCTGGCGGCCGTTGTCCGGATCCGGCGCGTAGTCATACCTAGGGAGAGCCTTGGCGAAGCGGGCGGTACTGGTGACGGGCGCGTCCAGGGGAATCGGCCGGGCGGTCGCGCAGGCGTTCGCGGAGCTCGGCGACCGGGTGGCGGTGCACCACCGCGATTCGGCCGCGCTCGCCCGGCAGGTACGGGACGGGCTGCCGGGCAGCGGCCACACGATCGTCCAGGCCGACCTGGCAGACGCCGAGGCCGTCCGGCGGATGGTCGACCAGGCCGCCGCGGAGCTCGGCGGGCTGGACGTCCTGGTGAACAACGCCGGGATCTACCTCTGGCACCCGGTCACCGAGGTGTCCTACGAGCAGTGGCAGGACGCGTGGCGCGATACCCTCGCCGTCAACCTCACCGGCGCGGCCAACGTGACCTGGTGCGCCGTGCAGTACATGAAGGAAACCGGCGGCCGGATCGTCAACGTGAGCTCGCGCGGCGCGTACCGCGGTGAGCCACGGCACCCGGCCTACGGAGCGAGCAAGGCGGGCCTGAACGCGTTCGGGCAGTCGCTGGCGCGCGCCCTGGCGCCGCTGGGCATCTCGGTCGGCACGGTCGCGCCCGGATACGTCGAAACCGAGATGGCCGCNNAGCCCGTTCAACCGGGTCGCGACACCGGAAGAGATCGCGGCGGCCGTGGTTTACCTGGCCTCCGACGGCGCCGAGTGGGCCAGCGGGGCCATCCTCGACCTCAACGGAGCCTCCTACCTGCGCTAGATCAGTGCCGCGCCGTCCCGCCTGCGCGCCGGCTGCGGATCCAGAACCTTACCCCCCCCCGAACTCGGGAATGGTTAAAGCCGGCGCTGTAGGCAATCATTGCTTGACGCTCCAGCAATGTGGGGCATTTGCTGGCCACTGCCGGTTTTTGAGGCGACACGCGATACCGCTTAACGGGAAAGGACCAGCATGCGGGGATCATGGCTGGGTGCATACCTCATAGCCGGAGTTCTTTTCTCCACAACCGCCGTGGGCACTTCGGCGGTGGATGCTGCCCCGGCAGCTATGGTCGCCACCTGTCTCAGCGGGCAAACGACCTGGATGAAGGTCATGCAGTCCAACAATACCCAAGGCGTGCTCAACTCTGACAATTGGGGCGGCGGGACAACGTGCGTGACCAACAGCGGCGGCACGGCTAACTTTACGGTGGCACAATCGGCCGGAAATTATACCGGCCGCGTCCTGGCCTATCCGGACATCAATGTGGGATGCCAGGGCGGCTACTGCAGCGCCTCTAGTAAGTTGCCAGCCGCCGAGTCGTCGATTACGCCCGAAGTCACATGGTCGGTTAATAGCCCGCAGAACGGGTCAATGTTCGATACCGGGATCGACAGCTGGTTCGCCAGTTCAGGTACCGAGGGATCCAAGCCGACCCCCACCGGCGAGGTGATGGTCGTCATCAACAGCTCTAATTTCGCCGGCCTGGGCCTGCCCCAGTCCGGAACCCCCGTCAGCATCGACGGCTACGACTGGTACGTGAACTACAACCCTGCGGGCAGCCGGGGATGGCCTTACACGCAGTACGCGCTGGCCCAAGGCAGCGCCATCAACAGTGTGAGCGGCCTCAATATGGCGAACTTCTACGCCGACGCGATCGCGAACGATAACCTCCCGGCTGGTCAGTACCTGACCGACATCGGGGCAGGCAACGAGATCTGGGCCGGCGGAATAGGGCTTTCCACGACCAACCTCCTCATCAGCGGCCTGTAACGATCCGGCTCCCGCCGTCCGGCATCATGACGCAAACGATCAGGAATTGCTCGCGAGCGACGCTGCCGCGGGCTGGCTGAATCGGCGCCGCGGAGTCCCGCCTGCGCGCCACCTGCAGATCCGAACCTTAGCCTCCCGGGATTAGTTAAAGCCGGCACTTACAGTAAACGATCGTGGCTTGATACTCCGGCAAACAGAGCTATCGGACGGCTACTGGCGGTTTCTGCCGGTTTCTGATGCGGCCGCGGTGCCGCTTAACGGGAGAGGACCAGCATGCGGGGACCTTGGCTGCGGGCGGAGCTCCTCGCCGGGGCTCTTATCCTCGCAACCGCGGTGGGTTTTTCGGCGGTGGGTACCACTCCGGCAGCTATGGCCGCCGGCTGCCCCGGCCGGCAGACGTCCTGGATGAAGGTCAAGCAGTCCAGCAATGCCCAAGGTGTGCTCAACTCTGACAATTGGGGCGGCGGGACAGTTTGCGTGACAAACCGCGGCGGCACGGCTAACTTTACGGTGGCGCAGTCGGCCGGAAGTTACACCGGCAGCGTCCTGGCCTATCCGGACATCAATGTGGGATGCCGGGGTGGCTACTGCAGCACATCTAAGGAATTGCCTGCTGCCGAATCGTCAATCACACCCGAGGTAACGTGGTCGACCGAAGGCCCGCAGAACGGATCAAAGTTCGATACCGGGATCGACAGCTGGTTCGCCCGTTCCGGCAGCGAAGGATCCAAGCCGACCCCTACCGGCGAGGTAATGGTCGTCATCAACAGCTCGAATTTCGCGGGCCTGGGCCTGCCCCAGTCCGGAACCCCGGTCAGCATCGACGGCTACCAGTGGTACGTGAAATATAGTCCCGCGGGCAGCCGGGGATGGCCCTACACGCAGTACGCGTTGGCTCAGAGTCACGTCCTGGACCGTGTGAGCGGCCTCGACATGGCGAAGTTTTACGCCAACGCGATCTCGAAGAACAACCTTCCGGCTGGTCAGTACCTGACCGATATCGGGGCGGGCAATGAGATCTGGGCCGGCGGGGTGGGGCTCGCCACGACCAACCTCCTCATCAGCGGCCTGTAACCTCAGCGCGCGGCAGGGATCAGGCCTTCGCCGGGTCAGGCGCCGGCGACGTCGCTCGCGGAGAGCATCACCACGTGCCACTCGCCGTCGGCGCCGTTACCCGTGGTCGTCAGCGGCTTCGCGCCCTCGTGGGCATACAGCGGATGGCCCTCGTAGGTGATCTGCTCGACGCCGTCCGCGCCCTTGACCACGCCGAACGTTCCAGGGAAGGTGTCAGCAGGTCCGGCCTTGGGCGTGCCGGTGACGGCGGGCCAGGTGGCGGCACACGACCCGGTGCAGGTCGGCGAGCCGTTCGTCTTGTCCTTGCTGTAGGTGTAGACGACCTGCCCGTTGGCTTCGGCGAGCACCCAGCCGATGGCCGACTTCTGTACGGTCATGACGGTCGTGCCCGCCGGCAGGAACGTCACGGTACCGCTACTGGGCTGCGGTCCGGCCGTGCGGACGGATTTCGGCTGTGACGACGATTTCGCGCCTGCCGTCTTCTTGGCCGACGCCGACGCCGACGCCGACGCCGAGGCCTGTGCGGCCGTGCTCGACCCGGCGACCGTCGCCTGGGTCGTAGTGGATGCCGTGCCTGAGGCCGACTTCGACGAGGTCGATGAGCCCCCGCACGCGGCCAGCAGCAGCACCAGTGATCCGAGCCCGGTCGCTGTGGCCCACCCGCTCTTACGCATGACGCC
The DNA here is from genome assembly GCA_003161205.1 of Actinomycetota bacterium. The sequence goes on from PMOU01000648.1 coordinate 6,729, forward strand.
TCTCTTTCACAAGAATGACCCGTGCCGGGCCCTGACAGGCCGGGCTGAGAAGCCGAAGAACGCCCTCAGGCCGTCGCGCTGACCGGCCCGGGAACGCTGGAGCCTTCGTCAGCTCAGCTCGAGATGTCGCCCGCGGCGAGCTTGATCACGTGCCACATGCCATCCACGCCGTTGCCGGTGGTGACAAACGCCCTGGCGCCCTTGTACGTGTACAGCGGCAGGCCGTCGTAGGTGACCTGCTTGGCATGGCTGGTATCCGAGACCGTGCTCAGCGTGCCCGGCAGCTTGTCGGCCAGGCTGGCCACGGGCTTGCCTGTCACCGCTGGCCAGGTCGAGGCGCAGGAACCGGTGCACATCGGCGAGCCGCCCTTGGTGTCTTTCCCGTAGGTGTAGACGACCTGCCCGTTAGCCTCGGCGAGCACATAGCCGATGGCGGACTTCTGCACGATGAGCACGATTGACCCGGGCCCGATCCCCGCCAGCGCTGAGCTGGACGCCTGAGCCTGTGCGGTGGCGGTCGGGGTCGAACCCGGACTGCTCGCCGACGATCCTGAGGATCCGCCGCACGCAGTCAGCAGCAGTACCAGTGGTCCGAGGCCGGCAGCGGCTGCCCACCCGGTCTTACGCATAATGTCTCCATTCAGAGGTCCGCAGGCATGGCGCGCTCGCTCCGATGTTACGTTCAGTAGGGAAACGGCGACGTCGGGTTAGCGGCACGCCGAAAACGTACCAGGCGGCCGGTCCGGCCGATGGCTTCTTAGCCGCTTGTTAGGGATTCGGCTCCGCTACTTGGAGATCCGGCCGCAGAGCCAGGCGAGGGACATCGGGTAGCGATAGTCGATACCGCCGTGCCCGGCGTCGAAAAGCTCGACATGTACCAGGTCATCGGCCACGCCGATGTCGGCGAGCGCAGCACGGAACGCCGTGGCGCCCAGGTCGAGGTGATATTCGTCCCTGGTGCCGGCATCGATCCAGATCGCCCGCAGCCCCCGCAGGGCTTCCGCGTAGGCTGGCACCATCCGCACCGGATCCCAGTCCAGCCACCGCTGCCACACGGCCGGCCGGATCACCCCGGTCGCCGGATCGAACGGCAGGTCCACGGTGCCGTCCTCGCGAGCCGAGAAGGACGCGGCCACGCCGAGCAGGCCGAGCAGTGAGGAGTCCTCTTCCCTGGTGAAGGCCACCCGCGAGGAGAAGTCCCGCCACCACCGCCAGATGTCACCGTCATGGCGGCGCAGGTGCCGGACGGCGGTGGCGAAGTCAGGTATGTAGCAGTACTCATACAGCGCGTCGCCGGCGTGCGTGGCCAGGGCGCCGAACAGGTCAGGCCGGAGCATCGGGGTGATCATCGAGCCGAACCCGCCGCTCGACTTGCCCATAATCGCCCGGTGCGCGGCATCGGGCAGCGTGCGGTAACGCGCGTCCACCCAGGGCACGACCTCGTCGCACAGGTAGGAGTGGTAGCGCCCGGTACCGGGTGAGTCGACGAACTGGCTGCCGCCGTAGCTCGTCCACGCGTCGACGTACACCACGATCGCCGGAGGGGCCTGGCCGCTGGCGAATACCGCGTCGGCGGCCTCGGGGAAGGGCTGCCGGAACGGCGACCGGTTCCGCCACATGGCCAGGTGCCCGGTAAAGCCCTGGATCACGTAGACGGCCGGGTATCCGCGGTGCGGCTCCTCGTCATATCCCGGTGGCAGGTACACCCAGATCGGACGCTCGTACGGATCGCCGAGCGGGTTGCCCCGCAGCAGCTCACTGTGAATGACCTGCTCGTCGAGGCGGCCAGCGAGATCGGCAGACCAGGGCAGCACGGTTCCTCCAAGGCTCGGCGCGGACAGGCCCTCCTCTTTTATCAGGCCGAACGGGCCGTGGTGCGACGGGTCCGGACATCATCGGGCTCCCGGAGGTGGAGCTCAGACATCAAAGAAAACCGTCTCGCGCTCACCTTGCAGCCTAATGTCGAACCTGAGCTC
>PMOU01000070.1 GCA_003161205.1 Actinomycetota bacterium
AATCGATTGTAACGTTCTGCTGCTAGTGCGACACTGTGCGTGTGGTGATGCCAGCGGACAACGAATCGGCGAACCGTACTGAAGCCCCTACAGGGCCCGCCAGTCCTGGCAATGCCACCCGAAATCCCGTACAGGACTCATTCTGGCTGCTCGAGCTGACCGCTGACGCGGCAATGACATACTTTTACGGTCAACTCTTCGCTATAGACCGCGAAATCAGGGCAATGTTCCCGCCCGCGTTGGACGTCCAGCGCAAGCGCTTCTTCCAGGCGCTGACCCGAATAGCCACAGGCCAGGATAACCCGGACGCTCTTACCGGATATCTTTCCGAGCTCGGGCGCGCGCACAGGAAATACGGGGTGCAGGAGCGGCATTACGAGGTATTCCGCCGCGCGTTGCTGGCCACGCTGCGCCGGTTCGCCGCGCCGAGCTGGAACGAGGCCGCCCAGCGGGCCTGGGAGACCGCGTTCGACCATGCCGCCGCGATCATGATCGACGCTGCCCGGGGCGACGCCGAGAGCTCCCTCGCGTGGTGGACCGCCACCGTCACCGAGGTAGAGCTGCACGGGCCTGACATCGCGGTGCTCACCGTGGCGCCAGAGCAGCCGCTGAGCTATCGTCCCGGGCAGCATGTCAGCGTGCAGACGCCACACTGGCCAAGGCTGTGGCGCACGTACTCCATCGCGAACGCCCCGCGTCCCGACGGCTTGCTGCGCCTGCACATCCGGTCTGTCCCCGGCGGCCTGGTCAGCCCCGTCCTGGTCCATCAGGTCCAGGTCGGAGATCCGCTCGTGCTGGGCGCGCCGACGGGCACTATGACCGCGGACACCCGGTCGGCCATGGACGACAGGGAGGCGAGGGAGGCCAGGGAGTTCAGGGAACCCAGCGAGGCCAGGGACGTCCTCTGCCTGGCGGGCGGCACCGGGCTGGCTCCGATCAAGGCGATCATCGAAGCGATCATCGGTACGCCTGCTGAGGGTCACCCCCGCGAGATCGTGCTCTACTACGGCGCGCGTTACCACCGGGACCTCTACGACCTGGCCGCGCTGCGGGAAATGGAACAGGGCTATCCGTGGCTGCAGGTCGTCCTCGCGGTATCGGACGAGCCAGCCCACGACGTCATGGACGGCGCGGTAATGTCCGGCATGGTGATCTCGGGCACGGTGCCCGAACTCGCCGCGAAGGCGCCCTTCGCCGACCGTGACATCTACATCAGCGGGCCCGACCAGATGATCATCAAGACCGTCCGGGTGCTCAGGGAACGCGGCGCGCCGGACCGGCTCATGCACTACGACCTGAGCCCGGAAGGCCGCCAGGCCCTGTGGTAGGGGGCCCGGAAGGCCGCCAGGCCCAGTGGCAGGCGGCCCGAACCGCCTAACGGCGACACGGAAGCTGGCCCAGGCCGTCTCAAGGATTACCGCAGGTACTGGTCGAAGAAGGCGAGGATCCGCTGCCAGGCGTCCTCGGTGGCCTCGGGCTTGAAGTCCAGCCGCGCCAGCGCGGTCACCGGCGCGAGCAGAGGCGGCTTAGGGCTCATGAAGCTATGCCCGGCCTCCGGGTACACCTTCACGTCATGCGGCACGTCGAGCGCGGTCAGGGCGGCCTCCAGCCGCTGGGGATGGCTGGTTCCCATCCGGTCCCTGGCGCCGTAGCTGGCGACTATCGGGCAGGAACCCGCGAGTACTCGCTCGGCATCCTTCGGGACCTCGCCGTAGTTGACGGCCGCGGCGGAGAACTGTCCCCGCGGCGCGCATAGCAGCGCGAAGGCGCCCCCCATGCAGAAGCCGATCACGCCGGTCTTGCCCGTGCAGTCCACCCGCGCGGCCAGCAATTCGCGGGCCGAGTCGATCGCCTCGAACGCCAGCCCTGACCCCGCGTGCAGCTGCCGGAAGGCGCCGCGGACGCACCGCACCCAGGAATCGCCGGCGTACAGGTCTGGCGCTAGGGCGAGATAGCCCTCCGCCGCCAGCCGGTCGGCCTTGCCACGGATGTCGGCGTTCAGCCCGAACGCCTCGTGGATGACCACGACACCCGGCCAGGGACCCGCACCGGGGGGATCCGCCAGGTAGCCCCGTGTCGGCGGGATGGATACCTCGGTCACCGGGTCACACCTTCCGCCAGCCGGGAATCCAGGTGCCGTCGGTCACGGTGTAGTCAGCGAAAAGGGCCGGCGCCTCGGCGACCATAAGCTCGCCGATCTTGCCGAACACCAAGCGGATCTCCTCTTCGGCCCCCGGGTCGGTCCGCGCCTCGATGGTGTGCCGCAGCGTGCGGATGTTCGCCGTCCACACCAGCCCGGTGGCCAGCCCCTCGGGCGCGAACCGGCGCATGAACGAGGTCTTGAGCTTTTTCTCGTGCATCTTGGTGTCGTCTTCGTCCAGCCCGAAATGCCCGGCCATCCACTGCTGGAACTGCTCGAGCTCGGACAGCAGCGCCGTCGCGCGCTTCATCAGCTCCGGGTCCTCTTGCGCCCATTCCGGGAACCAGAACGGCAGCTCATCAAGCCTCACATACCGCAGCGACTCCTGCGAGACCGCCGTCCCCGGCCGGTGCCGGACAATCTCGTGAGTGTTGCCTGAAACGACAGCCTTCCCTTTGCGCCTGACGAAGAGAAGGCCATTGGGCACCTTGACGCAATGAATACGACCATCATAGTGTTCTATGCGGTCGTTGTAGCCCGCCTCGTTCCAATACCGGCTTCGCGAGCCGCGGCCGTGATTTACCAGAGGGGTGAGGCGGCGCGAGATGAGAGAGACAACATAGCCGGGTCGCAAGTTGCGGAAACGCTGGCCGTTCGGCATCGTACGCTCAAGGCCGGTCCGATCATCAATGCGAATGTTCGCCGACCAGCCCGCCTTGATGGCGAGTACTTGCAGGTCATCCGCCATCTCGCGGGAGGATGTGTAGATCACTCGGTGGTTGAACGTACGGTGTACGGTGCCGTCACCTTCAATCATTGCTTCGAGGAAGATCCTGATTATAGTGGGGTCCCACTCGCCCACCATATTGGGTACGCGCTTTTCGTATGAATAACCGAGGCGGGCAAGAAAATCGCGCAGCGGAGCGCACTGTGTCCGGACATTGCCGCCCCCAGTCACGGGGAGGTAGGCCGGTAGCCCCATTGCGCGTATAGCATCGGCCATCTTGTCAAGAATCGGACCTCGGTTCTGCGCCAAAACGATCTGGTGACCGTTGACACAGCCCTCCGCGAGGTAATATCCAAGAAATCTCGCAAAAGGCTCGATAGGAAATGAAACCTCTGGATAAGAGCGAGTTGCCGACTTGTCACGATCCGAGCGCTGGTAGGTACGATATGTCTCGGCAATCGTTATGGTATCGGGCGAGAAGCCAATCCACCGTGCGCATTTCTGGTATTTAACTCTCTTGTGGAGGATGTCTTCTGCTGTCTCGACCGCGAAAGCTTGCTCACCGCGCCTCGCTGCTTGAGTATCGTGCCTCTGGATCCACATCCGGTGGTTAGGCGTGACTAGCAGATCTACCTGCTCCGACTGCACCCGGTACATCGGTCCCACATAGTCAGCGTGGAAGACCTCCGTAGCATGCTGATACTCAAGCTCCCCGGTTACCTCGTTGAGCGTTCCGAAGACCTCCGTCCCGTCCACCTTGGGCCATGGCTTCCAGCCTCCGGTGGTAAGAACCTCGGTATCGTCGTCGTAGCAGCACACCCGGCTGACGTTGTGCAGGACAAAGGTAAAGCTGACGTGCTCCAGCACCGAACCGTGCTGCTGCCGCAGGATGTTCTGCAGGTACTCGTCCTGGTCGTCGCGTACCTTCCGGACGTTGGGGTTCAGCCCGGGCTCCCAGGAGCGGTAGCACATCTTTCCGGCGAACTCCGCGAGGTCCTGCGCGTCCTGGCCGAGCTGGTCGCGGTCAAGCCGCTCCAGCCACCGCTCACCTCCTACCTCACGCAGGTAGGCGGCCATCGCGTCGTAGTCAATCTTCGGCCTCGCGACCAGGAACACCTCGGGTTTCACGTTCCTCATGCACAGCACATTACAGCGGACCACCGACTTTCTCCCGAGCACGACACAGGTCCAGGACGTTGCCGATGATCCGGTGGCCGGACCGGCCGGATGCGGTCAGGATCGACTCAGGATGGAATTGCACGCCCCACCGCCCGGCGCTGGCGTCCTCGATCGCCATCACGACGCCGTCTGGAGTGGCAGCGGTCACCTCGAACCCGCCGCGGACCTCGCCGGGCCGCGCGTACAGGCTGTGGTACCGCCCGGCGGTGAACTCGGCGGGCAGCCCGGCCAGCAGCGCTCCCCCGGACACCTGGACCAGCCCCGGCTTGCCGTGCGCGGGTTCGGGCAGCAGGGACAGCTCTCCCCCGGCGTGCTCCACCATGGCCTGCAGGCCCAGGCAGACGCCGAAGACCGGCAGCCCGCGCGCGTACACCTGGTCGAGCAGGCCCGCGCAGTCGAAGTCCGACGGCCGTCCCGGCCCGGGTGAGAGCACGACAAGATCCGGCGCGTAGGAGTCGAGGAAGGAGGGCGCGAACCCGAACCGCAGCGTCGTCACCTCGGCGCCGCGCTGCCTGAAGTAGTCGGCCAGGGTGTGCACGAACGAGTCCTGGTGATCCACCAGGAGCACCTTCGGCACCCACTCGCCAAGGCCGGTCCCGGCCCCGGCCAGGATGGTGCCGGCCGCCAGGACCGTGCCGTCGGCGACCGCCGCGGGGTCGGCCTGGGTGAGTCCCTCGGCGATCCGGCTGGCCTCTTCCAGGGTCTCCAGCAGGGCCCGCGCCTTGATCTGGGTCTCCTTCTCCTCGGCTTCGGGCACCGAATCGAACAGCAGGGTGGCGCCCGCGCGGACGGCCGCGACCCCGCCGGTGATGTGCGCGGTCCGCAGCGTGAGCCCGGTGTTCATCGAGCCGTCGAAGCCGATCATGCCGACGGCACCGCCGTACCAGCGGCGTGAGGTTTCCTCGTGATCTTCGATGAACTGCATGGCCCAGGTCTTCGGCGCGCCGGTGACCGTGACCGCCCACATGTGGGTCAGCAGGGCGTCGAACGCGTCGAACCCCGGCCGGAGCTTGCCCTCGATGTGATCAACGGTGTGGATGAGGCGGCTGTACATCTCGATCTGGCGCCGGCCGATCACCCGGACCGTGCCGGGGACGCAGATCCGGGACTTGTCGTTGCGGTCGACGTCCGTGCACATGGTCAGCTCGGATTCTTCCTTGGCCGAGCCGAGCAGGGTGGCGATGTTCGCGGCGTCCTCGAGCGGGCCCTCGCCGCGCGCGATCGTGCCCGCGATCGGGCAGGTCTCCACCCGGTCCCCGGTGACCCGGACGTACATCTCGGGCGACGCGCCGACCAGGAACTCCCCCTCGCCGAGGTTGAACAAGAACTCATAGGGGGCGGGGTTGCGCTGCCGCAGCAGTTCATAGAACGCGGCCGGTGACGCGCACCGCCCGTAGAACACGTGACCGGGGGTGACCTCGAACAGGTCGCCGCAGGCGAATCGCTCCCGCGCCTGCGCCACGACCTGCGCATAGGTTCCCGGCCGCGGTGGTTTGGGCAGATCTTCCGGCCGAACGAGCGGTGGTGCTCCCCCCGGGCTCGTATCTGCCGTCCGGCGGTCAAGCCCCGCCGTCGACACCCCGTCGACCTCGAATTCGTAGGAGTACCGGACCGCTTCCTCCCGCTTGCGGTCGAGCACCCAGATCTCGTCGGGCAGGTGCAGGACCAGGTCGCGCTGGCCGGCCGGGCGCGGGTGGCGCAGCCGCAGCGGCTCGAACTGGAAGGCCAGGTCGTAGCCGAACGCCCCGTACAGGCCCAGATGCGGGTCCTCGCTGGCGAAGGCGGCCACGATCTCGCGCAGCGCGCTGAACACCGTCGGCCGCCGGCTGCGCTCCTCCTCGGTGTAGTCCCGGTCCGGCTCCGGGATGAGCGCCGTGCCGGAGTCCACCATGTCTCCCACTCGCGCCATGGCGGCGTGAATCACCGGCAGCAGCACCCGGCCGCGGTCGTTCAGGGC
>PMOU01000132.1 GCA_003161205.1 Actinomycetota bacterium
TTTCCCGATCGCTGCTGCTCACCCTGCAGCCGCTGTCCGATGACGACGTGCGCGAAGTCATCAGCCGGGCGCTGTCGGACCCTCGCGGGCTCGGCGGCGGCGTCACGCTCGATGACGAGGCGGCTGAGCATCTCGTGCGCATGGCGGGCGGCGACGCGCGGCGCACGCTCACCTACCTAGAGGCCGCCGCCCTCGGGGTGCCCGCAGGCGGACGGATCGATATCCAGGCGCTGGAACGCGCGGTAGACCGGGCCGCGGTCCGCTACGACCGCGACGGTGACCAGCACTACGACGTAATCAGCGCGTTCATCAAGTCCATGCGGGGCAGCGACGTGGACGCGGCGCTGCACTACCTGGCCCGGATGATCGCGGCGGGGGAGGACCCGCGGTTTATCGCCAGGCGGCTCGTCGTGCATGCGAGCGAAGACGTCGGGATGGCCGACCCGACGGCGCTGCAGACCGCCGTCGCCGCGGCCCAGGCGGTCGAGCTCATCGGCCTGCCCGAGGCCCGGATCAACCTGGCGCAGGCGGTGATCCACATCTCGCTGGCGCCCAAATCCAACGCGGTCGTCAAGGCCATTGGCGCCGCTGATGCCGATGTGCGGGCGGGTCTGGTGGGCGCCGTGCCCGCGCACCTGCGGGACGCGCACTATCCTGGAGCGGGCAAGGTGGGCCACGGCGAGGGCTACCTGTACCCGCACGACTTCGACGACGGGATCGTTCCGCAGCGTTACGCGCCCGACTCGGTGGCGGACCGCAGGTACTACGAGCCGTCGGGGCACGGGATGGAGGCTCGCGTCGGCGAGCGGGCCGAACGGATCCGCGCCATCCTGAAACAAGCGAAGCCATCCTGAGACAAGCAGGGCCAGCTGAAGCAGGGACATCCTGCGGCAGGTACCAGAAGGAGCAGCCATGACGCGGACGGTTCTGTCATGAACGCGGCGGAGCTCGCCGCGCTGATCGCCGCCGTGTTCTGGGCTCTGCTCGTGTGCGTCGGCGTATTCGTCCTGTTCCGGCTGGGCCGGCTGCTTTCCGAGAGCAGCCGGCTGGTCGCCGATGTCCGCGAGCGGGGTGACGTGCTGCTGCAGCGGGCGCAGACGGCCGTCGACGGGGCCCAGGCCGCGGTGGACCGGGCGGGCAGGCAGCTAGACCGCACCGAGTCCGTCACGGACAGCATGGACGAACTCGGCGCGGGGATGACCGAACTCGCCGGCCAGGTCACCGCACTGGCCGGGCTCGGCCGGGCGATAGCGGGCGGACCGGTCGGCCGGGTCGCCGCCCTCGCCTACGGCGTGCGCCATGCCGTCAGCCTGCGCCGGACGACCCGGCGCACGCTCCCCGGCCGGGTCGTGAAAGGCGATGAGCTGGCCAGCGGCCAGACCCGGGCCAGCGGGACACGTCAGGAGGTCTACCGATGATCCGCAGGGGTTTCTGGCTGACCGCCGGGGCGGTCACCGGGATCATGGGTTACCGGCGTGTCTCCGCCCTCGGCCGCCGGGTCTCTGCCACTCTTTCCCCCGGAGCCACTCTTTCCCCCGGAGCAAGCCTTTCTCCCGGAGCCAGCCGTAGCTCCGCCGGCAGGCCGGACCGCGGGCGCAGGCTGGCCCGCCGGGGAGCGGGAGGCGCGATCGGCGTGGCCCGGGAGACGTTTCGTTTCAGCCGCGACGTCCGGGAGGGCATGGAGCTCTATATGGCTCGGCATTCCGCGCCCGCAGGCTCTACTCTCTCAAGTGATCGCACCCTCTCACCTGATCGCACCCGCTCAACCGACCGCACCCGCTCAACCGACCACGACGCGCAACCCGAGGATGGCCACTGATGGAGTCGGCAGAGATCGCCCGCCGCTTCCTTGCGTACTTCAAGCAGCAGGGGCACCACATCGAGCCTTCGGCCAGCCTGGTCGCCGATGATCCCACCGTGCTCTTCGTCATCGCCGGGATGCAGCCGTTCAAGCCGTATCTGCTTGGTCAGCGGACACCGCCGTACCGGCGGGTGGCGGACGTGCAGAAGTGCGTGCGGACACTGGACATCGAAGAGGTCGGCAAGACCACCAGGCACGCCACGTTCTTCCAGATGCTGGGCAACTGGTCGTTCGGCGACTACTTCAAGCAGGGTGCGATCAGGTTCGCCTGGGAGCTGCTGACCAGCTCTGAGGCGCAAGGCGGCTTCGGCTTCCCGGAGGACAAGCTGTGGGCGACGGTCCTGCACGGTGACGACGAGGCATACGCCATCTGGCGGGATGAGATCGGCCTGCCGGAAAGCCGGATCCAGCCCCGGGGCCTGGCCGACAACTACTGGCACATGGGTGTGCCGGGGCCGGGCGGGCCGTGCTCGGAGATCTATTACGACCGCGGTCCCGAATACGGCCGGGACGGCGGCCCCGAGGCCGATGAAGACCGGTTCCTCGAGGTCTGGAACCTGGTGTTCATGCAGGACCAGCTGAGCAAGGTCCGGGCCAAGGACGACTTCGACATCGAGGGCCTGCTGCCGTCGCGGAACGTGGACACCGGGATGGGCCTGGAACGGATGGCGTCCATCTTGCAGGGGGTCGACAACCTCTATGAGATCGATACCACGTGGAAGATCCTGGACCGGGCGGCGGAGCTGACCGAGCAGAGCTACGGCCGGGATCACCGGACCGATGTGGCCCTGCGGGTGATCGCCGATCACGTGCGCAGCGCGGTAATGCTGATCGAGGACGGCGTGCTGCCGGGCAACGAGGGCCGCGGCTACGTGCTGCGGCGCATCGTGCGGCGCAGCATCAGGAACCTGCGCCTGCTGGCCGGAAGCCAGCGCGGCGGAGGTGCGGCCTCCACTTCCAGCGAGCGGTTCATGCCCGAGCTGACCGCGGTCACGATCGAGGCGATGGGCCCGCTGTACCCCGAGCTCACCCGGGACGCGGCGAACATCCGCACGGTCCTGGAGGCGGAAGAAGCGGCGTTCGCCAGCACGCTGCGCACCGGCACCGCGATCTTCGACGCGTCCGTGGAGGAAAACCGGCGCAGGAACGCCAGCACGCTGTCCGGCGCCCAGGCCTTCCAGCTGCACGACACCTACGGCTTCCCGATCGACCTGACCCTGGAGATGGCGGCCGAGCAGGGCCTGAGCGTCGACGAGGAAGGGTTCCGCCGGCTCATGGCCGAGCAGCGGGAACGCGCCAAGCGGGACGCGACCGAGAAGAAGACCGGCAATGCCGACATCTCGGCGTTCGCGGAGGTGCTCGAGCGCTCCGGCGCGGGCACCTTCACCGGCTATGACCAGATTGACGGCGAGGCGACGATCCTCGGCCTGCTGGTCGACGGCGCGCCGGTGGCCGCAGCGGGGGCGGGTACGGACGTGGATGTGGTCCTGGACCGGACCCCGTTCTACGCCGAGGGCGGCGGACAGCTCGCCGACGCGGGCCGGATCACGGTAAGCGGCGGCGAGATCACGGTCTTCGACGTGCAGACTCCGCTGCGCGGGCTCATCGTGCACCGCGGCAAGGTCATCTCCGGCGAGGTCATGACGGGTGCGCCCGCATTCGCGGAAATCGACGTCGAGCGCCGCCGGGCGCTGTCCCGGTCGCACACCGCGACTCACCTCGTGCACCGCGCGCTGCGCGGCGCGCTGGGAGAGTCGGCGGCGCAGGCGGGCTCGGAGAATGCGCCTGGCCGGCTGAGGTTCGACTTCACCGCGCCGGGCGCGGTCCCGCTGTCGGTCCTGCGGGATACCGAGGACGAGGTCAACGAGGTGCTCGTCAACGACCTGGACGTGCAGGCGTTTTACACCTCCCAGGAGGAGGCCCGCGAGATGGGGGCCTTGGCGCTGTTCGGGGAGAAGTACGGCGACCGGGTCCGGGTGGTCGAGGTCGGCGACTACTCCCGTGAACTGTGCGGCGGCACGCATGTGGCCAGGTCGGGCCAGCTCGGCCTGATCAAGGTGCTCGGCGAGGCGTCGATCGGATCGGGTGTGCGCAGGATTGAAGCCCTGGTCGGCATCGACGCGTTCCGCTTCCTGGCCCGGGAGAGCGTCCTGGTCAGCCAGCTCAGTGAGCAGTTCAAGACGCCTCGCGAGCAGCTGCCCGAGCGGATCTCGAGCATCGTCACCAGGCTCAGGGACGCCGAGCGCGAGCTGCAGCGGCTGCGGGCCGCCAAGCTGCTGGAATCGGCCGGGGAGATCGCGGCCACGGCGGAGGACGTCAGCGGGCTGGCCTTCGTCGCGCACCGCGTGCCCGACGGGACCAGCCCNNTCATGGTCGTGGGCGTGCCCGCGGACAAGCCGGTCGTCGTTATCGCGGTCAACGAGGCGGGCCGTAACTCTGGCCTGTCGGCGGGCACCCTGGTCGGGATGGCGGCGAGGGCCCTCGGCGGCAACGGCGGCGGCAAGCCCGATGTCGCTCAGGGCGGCGGCGCTCCCATTGCTCCCGGCCCCGGGTCCCATGACGTCGTGGATGGGGCAATTGAGGCCGTTCGTGACGCATTGCGGGACATCGTCAGGTCCGGTAGGTAACGTATTGCCATGCTGCTGCGGCCCCTGGGGGTCTCCAGGTCAGGGTCGCGCCCAGTCCGGGCATGGCCCGCTACGACCAATCCTGCCCGTAGGCCACCCGCCCGCGGGCCGGCGAACCTTGCCCGCAAGCCAGCCAGCCCTGCCCACAGGCCAGCGGCTCCTGCCTGGCGGGCTGTCCGGCCGGCCGGGCCGGTGAGAGCCGGGGTGCGGCTGGCGGTGGACGTCGGTTCGGTCCGTGTCGGAGTCGCCCGCAGCGACCCGCGCGGCGTCCTCGCCACCCCGCTGACCGTGCTGGCGTCCGGGCCGGGCGCGAAAGAGGAGCTGGCGAAGCTGGCGGCCGGCGCGGACGCGATCGAGGTCATCGTCGGCTTGCCCACGTCGCTCTCGGGCCGCGATGGCCCCGCTGCGGCTGTTGCCCGCGACTTCGCCGCGGACCTGGCCGGACACCTCGCACCCATCCCGGTGCGGCTCCTTGACGAGCGCTTTACCACCACCGAGGCGCACAGCGCGCTGCGCCGGGGCGGCAAGGATTCCCGGGCCCGGCGGCAGGCCGTCGACGCCGCGGCCGCCGCCGTCCTGCTGCAAGCCGCCCTGGACGCCGAACGGGCGACCGGGCGTCCGGCCGGCCAGCTAGTGACCCGAGGAGCCTCCGCGTGAGCGAGAACGGCGGCTCGTGGCCGCGGGGTCCCCGCGGGCCCCAGGATCCCCGCCTGCCCCAGGATCCCCGCCAGGCACAGCATCGGCGGCCGGCCGGGGGTTACCGCGGCCTTCCCGGTCCCGGCGGCCAGCCGCCGGCGGAGCACCCCAGGCCCGTGCAGCCCAGGCCCGTGCAGCCCGGATACGAGCCGGTACATCACGACCCCAGGTATGACCGTCCGTGGCCGGACCAGGGACCCCAGGACGACTCGCCGCAGCGCGGTGCCCAGCGACCGCCCCGCCCGGAAACCGGCGGTTGGCATCCCAGCCAGCCCGTGAGAGCCAGCTACGGTGAGGATCCCCGGGTGCCGGGGGGCGAGGAGTACTACCCGCAGGACCGGTACGGGGACCAGGGCCGTTATGACGGCAATCGCGAGTACGAGTACGAGGACGACGGCGGGGCGCCCGGCCGGTTCCTGCCCGGATTCGGCGACGACGAGCCCGACGACCCCGGCGAGCGCATCGATCAGGGCGGCCGGGCTGGCCGTGGCCACCGCGGGAAGGCGCGCAGGCAGGCAGGCGGTCCCAGGGGACCCCGGCGGCGCAGGTTCCGGTGGATCGCGCCCCTGATCGCGCTGCTGGTCATTGTCATCCCGCTCGCCGTCGGCGGCTATTTCGCCCTGAGCCTCTATAACGCCAGGTACCACCCGGCCGATTACTCCGGCGCGGGCACCGGCCGCGTCGTGGTCCAGGTCACCTCGGGTGAAACGCCGACCACTCTCGGACCGGCGCTGGCCAAGCTCGGCGTGGTCGCCAGTTCCCGTGCGTTCATCCTGGCCGCCGAGCACAGCTCGAATCCGAACGGCCTGCTGCCCGGTTTCTACGGGATGCGCAAGCACATGCAGGCGTCGCTGGCGTACGCGGCCCTGCTCAATCCCAAGGACCTGGTGCAGATCACGGTGACGATCCCGGAAGGCTGGCGGCTGAGCCAGACCCTGGCCTGGCTCGGCGCCCACTCCGGCATCTCGCTCAGCGCGTATCAGAAGGTGCTCAAGGATCCGGCCTCACTCGACCTGCCGGCCGCCGCGAAGGGAAACCCCGAGGGCTACCTGTTTCCGGCGACCTATGAGGTCCAGCCGCACGAAACCGCGCTCGGCGTGCTGAGCGCCATGGTGCAGCGGTTCGATCAGGAGGCGACGACCGTCAACTTGCCCGCGGCGGCCACGTCGGTGCACCTGAGCGAAAGCCAGGTGATCACCATGGCCAGCCTGGTCCAGGCCGAGGGGGGCAGGCTGTCGGACTACCCGAAGATCGCCCGCGTGATCTACAACCGGCTGGCCCAGGGCATGCCGCTGCAACTCGACAGCACGGTGCTCTACGGACTGAACACCTACGGCATCATCGCCTCGGACCAGCAGCTCACCAGTACCTCGCCGTACAACACCTATAAGTACAAGGGCCTCACGCCCGGTCCGATCGACAACCCGGGCGACGCGGCCATCAGGGCCGTGCTGCACCCGGCGTCCGGTAACTGGATCTACTTCGTGACCGTGAACCCGAAGACCGGCGAAACCCTCTATACCTCCAGCCCGGCACAATTCGAGCAGTTCCGGGAGGAACTCGCGAAAAACCTGGGTCAGGGCTGACGGTCCCGGCCCGCCCTGGCCGATGCTAGTGATTTTCTTGCCGAACGGGTAGTGGTATCACCCCAACCGGATGGCGCACCGCTAGCACCGGCTGGCGGGATCGGTGCAAGGTGATGACGACCGAGGTTAGGACGAGGGCAGCGCCGAGTCCTTCGCGCCAGCTGAACTGCTCCCCGAGCAAACCGATCCCGGCCAGCACGGCGACGACGGGGTTGACGTAGGCGTAGGTGGAGACGGTGGTCACGGGAAGGTGGGACAGCGGGACTGGGCCAGGGAGCACCTCGGACTGCCGCTGACGGTCGAGGACCTCGCCCGCCAGGCCATGATGAGCCCGCGCACCTACGCCAGGCGATTCCGCGAGACGACCGGCACTACGCCGCTGCAATGGCTGTGCGCCGAACGAGTCCGCCGCGCGCAAGACCTGCTCGAGAATACCGACGACACCATCGAGCGCATCGCCACCTTGTGCGGGCTTCGGAACTGCCCATCAGATGCGCACGCACTTCACCCGGATCAATCACGTGACCCCGCACGCGTACCAGCGAACCTTCCGGTCCCGGGCAGCAGCCTGAGAGACTCCGGGCTGGCGACTACGGGATGCCGGGGACCGGGCGGCCGTTCTCCAGGTAGACCAGCCGCGGGCTGCGGGTAGCCGCCCGCACCCGCCGCCGGATCGGGCCCCGGAGCAGGCCGAGCGCGTCCGGCAGGGCGGCAAGCCGGTGCTCGGAGATCTCCTCGGCTTGCAGCACGACGCCGGCCAGGGCCTCCTCGCCGGCCTGGCCGCAGTCGAAGAGGAACCTGATGCCCCCGGTCCGGCCCGGTCGCGGGCGGCGGAAATCCATGCAGGCCAGCCGCCCGTGGCGGACCTCGATGCCGCACTCTTCGCGCACTTCGCGGCGGCAGGCATCCCACGGCGTTTCCCCGTCCGCTTCCATGATGCCGCCGGGGATCGTCCACCCGGACTTGTAGGTCGGCTTGAGGATCAGCAGCCGCCCCTTCCGGTCGAAGATGAGCGCCCCGGCCGACACCGGGATACCCGGCTGGGCCGTCTCGATCCCGTCAGGCTCGTGCGTTCCCGGCTCGATGTCACTGATCACATCAGCCACGTTATGACCTCGCCCCCGTAGCCCCGTCGGCGCCTCCACCAATACCGGCCCGGTCGCGACGAAGAAAGAACAGGCCGCCCTTCCTGCCCGCTCAGCAGAAGGTTCGTTAGGCAAATAGCTCGCAATTAATTAATTAATTAAAATGGCGGCTTGACAATGCGGTATGCTAAGGGCGGTCTTTCTTCGGCAGCTTGCTCACGATAGCCGAATAGGAGGAATCAATGGCTTCGCTGATTTCATCGTCAGGAATCGCGCCGCCGATTAGCAGGGTATTCCAGCCAGAGCGGCCTATGTACGGCATCACCTTGGCATCGTCCGGATACCGCAGCCGCCATTCGTCGGCGGTTTCCCGGCTCGCTCCGCACTTGACCCCGACCGAACTGGTCGCGCCCGACCCGAGGAACGCGAAGATCTTGCTGCCGACCTTGGCCACGACATCGCCTTCCCAGGGCTCGTCCGGCCAGGCGCCCGGCTTGGCCAGGCAGTACGCGAGCACGTCTTCCCACGTCATGGCGCCACACTAGCGCGGCCCGGAGGAAGGAAGCAGGGAGAGTGCGCAAGAGGGTCCAGTGCTACCTGCAGGTGGGCCGCCGCCCGGAATTCCGCAGATTCTGGCTCGGGATGATGATCTCGCGCGCGGGGGACGCCTTTACTACCGTTGCCCTGTCCTGGGTGGTCCTCGACATTGCCGGCCCCTTCCAGCTCGGCGTGGTCCTGATGTGCTTCGGGCTGCCGCGGATCGTGAGTGGGCCCGTGGCCGGCCGCCTGCTCGACCGGTCGTCACCGCGTGTCCTGCTGATGGCCGACAACGCGGCCCGGGGGCTGCTGCTTGCCCTGGTTCCGGTTCTGCTGTGGTCGCATCACCTCGCGGTCGCCGACCTCTACGGCATCGCCGCGGTATGCGCGCTGTTGTCCGCGGTGACCGAAGTCGCCGAGGTGGCGCTCGTCCCGCGGCTCGTCGACGACGCTCAGCTGGACACGGCGAACTCGTTGCTCTCGGCTAACTGGGAACTGGCCTACATCGTCGGTCCTGCGCTGGCCGGGCTGATCGTGGCCACGATCGGCGCGCCGTTCGCCTTGGGTTTCGACGCGGTCAGCTTCACGGTCATGGCCGTTATATGCCTCGGCCTTCCGTCCTCCGGACCGGTGTCCCGGGCGTCACCCGCCCAGGCGGGCCTGCGGCGAAGCAGGCTGAGCCTGCGCAGCTTTCCCGCCGTCCTGGTGCTCAGTTGCTGCGGCTTCGGGATGCTCTTCCTCGACGGCGTCGCCACCGTGCTGTACCCGGAGTACTGCCGCAGTTTCCTGCACGCCGGCGCGGCCGGCTACGGCATTCTTGTTTCCGCCGCGGGCGCCGGCGCCCTGCTCGGCGTGTTCGCCGGGCCGGGACTGTACGGGCGCCTGCCGCCGGCGCGGCGTATCGGCACGGTCATCGCGGCCGGCGCGCCGCTGTTCGGGCTGCTGCGTCTCGCGCCTGACCTAGCCGTCGCGGTCGTCCTGCTGGGCCTGGCGGCATTCGCCTGGGGACCGTACTACGTATTCGAGCGGACCCTGGTGCAGCGGCTGGTTCCCGATGACATCCGCAGCAGGCTGGCCGGCACGAAAATGATGATCTCCTCCCTCGGTTTCCCGCTGGGCAGTGCGATCGGCGGCGCCCTAGTCGGCGCGATCGGCGTGCCAGCCGTCGTTCTCGCTATCGCTTGCGCCTACCTGCCGCTCAGCCTGCTACCGCTGCTCGCACCCGGGCTGCGCGGGCTCGGGCCGGCGCACTCCTGGTCCGAGTCAGGCCTTCCGCGGGATAAGGAGCTGATGCCACGGCTCGTTCGGAAGGAATTACCGGTTTGACCCCGACGGGGCCTGACCCGTCACAATGGGCGGAGGCAGCCGCGCGCTGGCAGCTGCGATATGCATACGTAGACGGGGGCGGGATGGGTCCGGTCGGCTTCGACCTCGACATGACGCTGATCAACTCGCGGCCGGCCATCCTGGCCTCCTTCGCCGGCGTCGCGCAGGACACCTCGACCGCCATCGACCTAGCGGCGGTGGACCGCCGGCTCGGGATCAAGCTGGATGACGAGCTGGCGTTCTGGTTCCCGCCGGACCAGATTGCCGCGGCGGCCGCCGCCTACCGGCGGCACTACCTGCAACTGGCCGAACAGCTCACGACCCTGCTGCCCGGTGCGCACGAGGCGCTGGCCGCGGTCCGGTCGGCGGGGGAGCGCGTGGTCATCATCACCGCCAAGCACCCGATCTCGGTGGAGCCGAGTCTGCGGGCGACCGGGCTGTGGGCCGACGAGCTGTTCACGATGGTGCACGGGCCGGAGAAGGCCGCCGTGCTGCGCGAGGTCAAGGCGGCCGCTTACGTCGGCGATACCCCGCCGGACATGGCGGCCGCGGTGCAGGCGGGGGTGCGGGCGGTCGGCGTCGCGACCGGCTCGTTCACCGGCCGCGACCTATCGGGCGCGGGCGCCGAGGTGGTGCTCGACTCGCTCACGGGCTTCCCGGACTGGTACCGCTCGGCGTTCTAGGCGCTGTCGGCGATGGCCGCCGCCACCTCGTAGGGCAGGTGCCGGGGATGCACCAGCATGGCCCGGGCCAGCTGGCGGATCCGCAGCCGCAACGGGATCAGCCGCTGCTCGCAGTAACGCCAGGCGCGCAGCTCGTCATCGCCGAAGCGCGCCGTGATGCCGCGCCGGAACCGCCGCGAGTCACCGCCGTCGGCACGCCAGCCGGGCAGCCACGCCCGCAGCTGGTCATCGTCGGTCAGCAGGGACCAGTCCCGCAGTTGCTCGGCGATCTGCCCGGCGGCGTCGATGACGAACGACAGCTCTCCTCCGTCACCGATGCCGTGGACCCGGCCCTGGCTCGCCTGCCCGTGGCGGATGCTGGCGGAGCTGAACCGCACCCCGACCTCGAGCGCGGCGACGGCATGGCCGGCTTCGTGCCAGGCCGTCTCCACGGCCGCCGCCCGGGCAGGCAGGTAGCTGGATGCGGCGCCGCGGTCGTAGCGTTGCCTGATCCACATCTCATGCACGATGGACTCATCGTCATAGCGGACGAGCCGCCGGAGTTCGGCCTGGATCTGGGCCAGGGCCCGGGTTTCTGCTGGGGTCACCGTGGCGGCAGCACGCAGCTCAGCCCGCGGTAATCGCGTACGGCTTAGGCTTCCTCGTCAGCCACTGCCAGAACGTCCGGGCCGGCGGCCCCGCCACGAGGTGGCCGCTGCGGACCCGGCCCGTGACCTCGATCCGCAGCAGCACCGGCCCGTCCGGACTCCAGGGCGCGTGCACCTTGACGTGCCCGCCGCGGATCGCCACCTCATCGGTGTCCACCACGATCCCCGGCTTGGTCCTGATCACGACGTGCCCGCTGCGCACGTCAACGTCGAGCTGGAGGGTGGGCTGCGTGATGACGGCCTGGCTGAAGTCCAGCAGCACATGGCCGCTGGTCGCCTTCACCTCCATCCGCTGCGGTACGACCCAGCGGTCAACGCGCTTGACCTGACCGCTGCGGCAGTCGATCCGCACCACGTCCTTTGCCTTAGGCGGCGCGGCGGGGACGCTCGCGGTAAATCCTGACCCGGGCAGGTCGGAGACCAGTTTCGCCAGCTCGCCGTACGTCCGCGCGGTCATGGCCAGTTCCAGCCGCTCGTCGAGTTCTGCCGCGGTCAGCCGCCCGTCCCCGGCGGCTACCCGCAGCACCTCGACCACCTGGTCCCTGTCGTCGTGCGAGGCCCGCAGTTCGCTGCGCGCTACCTCGCTCCCGGGTTCGGAATCCGCCATGGACAAACTGTAAGCCAGCGAACCTTGACGCCGGGCGGCGCATGCGGTGGGCTTCGACCGTGGCTCCATCACTTCGGCACGCGCAGCGCCCGGCCGCGCGGGCACTGGTCAGCTCGGCGAAGTGATTCGTCAGGTAAGTGATTCACTCACTTACATCTATACTTCGGGACATGACCGGCAAGCGCGACGCGCACGAGCGACTTCCCGAGCTGATCGCCGCGGCCGTGCGGGTGTTCACCCGCGAAGGCTACCGGTCCGCCCGGATGAGCGACGTCGCGGCTGAGATGGGCCTGTCGGAGGCGGCGATTTACCGTTACGTGGATAGCAAGGAAGGCCTGTTCGTGCTCGCGATCCGGCATGCGCTGCTGCTCGAAGACATGCCTGTCGGTGACCTGCCGCTGTCACCCGCGCCGCTGGCGGCCACGGTGGCGGAGGCGCGTGTCTTCATCGCCGAGGTCGTGCCGTTCGGCGCGCTCGCCGAGGCGCTGGCCGGACCGGGCCCCGGCGACACCGCGGCCGAGCTGGAGAAAATCCTCCGTGAGCTTTTCGAGCTTGAGTCGCGGACCAGGGAAGCCGCGGACATGCTCGAACGCTCGGCTCGCGAGCTCCCGGAGATGGCGGACCTGCTGAACGCGGGCATCCGCGGGCCGGTGCTCGCGGCGCTGACCAAGTACCTGGACGGCCGGGCGCGGGCCGGGACGCTGCGACGTACGCCAGATACGCCGGTCACGGCCCGGCTCGTGCTTGAGACGCTGACCTGGTTCGCCCGGCACCGGTTCTCCGACCCCGCCGGCGCCGCCATCTCGGCCGAGCTGGCGCAGGAAACGGCCGTCGATACGCTGGTGCACGCCCTGGTCCCAGCTGGGCATGGCCGATGACCGACAGCGTCGCGGTGCAGGTTTGCGACCTGCGGATGAGCTACGGCGCCACCCAGGTCCTGCGCGGCGTTGACTTCGAGGTCCGCTACGGCGAGGTGTTCTGCCTGCTCGGCCCGAACGGCGCAGGCAAGACCACCACCCTGGAGATCCTCGAGGGCTTCCGGCGCCCGACGGGCGGCACCGTCCACGTCCTCGGCCTCGACCCGGAGGCTCAGGCGGCCAAGCTGCGCGAGCGGGCCGGGATGGTCTTGCAGGAGTGCGGCTTTCCCCGGCAGGCGCGGGTGGCCGAGCTCATCAACGTGTGGCGGACCTACTACCCGAACCCGCGCTCGCTCGACGACCTGCTCGAGGTGGTGGAGCTGGCCGAGGCCCGGAACACCCAGGTTCGCAAGCTGTCGGTCGGCCAGCGGCGGCGGCTGGACTTCGCGCTGGCGCTGGCGGGCGATCCCGACCTGGTCTTCCTCGACGAGCCGACCACCGGCTTCGACCCGGAGGCCCGCAGGCGCTGCTGGGCGGCGATCGAGAACCTCCGCGGACTGGGCAAGACGGTCCTGCTCACCACCCACTACCTGGATGAGGCCGAACGGCTGGCCGACCGGATCGCCATCTTGCGGGCGGGCCGGATCGAACTGGCCGGAACCACGCAGGAGGTCGCGGCCCTGGCCGGGCTGGCCACCCGGATCTCCTTCACCACGCCGACAGCCCTGCGCCGCGGTCAGATCCCGCCGCCGCACGGCATCGACCTGGCGGTATGCGGGTCCGAGTCGGTCTGCCACAGCGGTCACCCGGGGATGACCCTGCGGTTGCTGCTCGACTGGGCGCTGGAGCACCGCCTCGGTGACCTGGACGGCCTCGCCGTGACCGCGCCCAGTCTGGAAGACACGTACCTGCAGCTCACCGGGGCGACCGCGGAACCCTCTCTCAGCCCAGCCAACGGAGATCGCCGATGACGAGATCGGTTCGCCTGGCCATGGGGCAGGCGCTCATCGAGCAGCGCAGTTTCTGGCGCAGCGCCGAGTACGCGCTGTTCACCTTCGTCTTTCCGCTGATGATCCTGCTGCTGATCGGCGCGGCCAACGTCGGGTCTGTGCTACCGGGTACGCACATCAAGAACACCACGGTCTTCGTGCCGGGCATCCTGGCTTTCGGGGTGATCGTCGCCGCCTATGTCAACCTCGGATCCAAGGTCGCGGTCCTGCGCCACGACGGCGTGCTCAAGCGGATCAGGACCACGCCGCTGCCGTCCGGGGCCTACCTCGGTGGCCTGCTCGTCAGTACCGTGGCCACCGCGATTCTCCTGGCCGCAGGCACCGGCCTGATCGGCTGGCTTGCCTTCGGCGCCCTGCCGCGCCCAGGCGGCGTGCTGGGCCTGGCGGCCGGGCTGGTCCTGGGCATCGTGTGTTTCGCCTCGCTCGGCCTGGCCGTCAGCTCGGTCATCACCAGCGCCGAATCCGCCGGGCCGGTGACGTACGCCAGCTTCCTGCCCATCGCCATCATTTCCGGCGTCTTCGACCCGACCTTCGGCGGCCTGCCGGCCTGGCTCTCGCACCTGGTGGACCTGTTCCCGGTCAAGTCGCTCGCCCAGGTGCTGCAGAACGCCTACGCTGTCCGCCCCTTCCCGGCCTGGGATCTGGTCAACCTGGGACTGTGGACGGCCGCCGGGGCCACCTTCGCGATCTGGCGTTTCCGCTGGCACAGTTAGGCCCGCGTCCAGGCCGGTGGCGGCGGCCAGGTCGCCGCGGACCGGCCTTACTCGATCCGGGTCGCGATGGGCGTGCCGAGCTCGACGGTCCGTCCCACCGAGCACAGCCGGTCATGTGACTTGCGCACCGCGTCCGGCAGCAGCGTCCTGGCCTGGTCGCCCGCCTCGCCGTCGGGAAACGAAATGCGGAAGGTCACCAGCAGGTCGGTGAGGTGATTGCCGGCCGCGTCCCTGACCTTCTCCGCGTCGACCAGGACCTCGAACGTGTCCGGTTCGGCCCGGCGCGAGGTCAGGATGTCGACGTCGACGGCCGTGCAGCCGCCGATCGCGGCGAGCAGCAGCTCGACCGGGGTGAAGTCGGTCCCGGCCCCGGTCCCCATGCTGATCTGGCCGCCGTGGTCGTTGCTGGCCGTGTACCTGCTGTTCTCGATGCGCTCGAGCCGTATGCTCCGGTGCGCCGATTCAGTCGTCATGCTGGCCACCCTGCCACACCCGGACGCGTCGGCACCGGGGCGGGCTGGCCCGGCCCGTGACAAACTGGACCGGTGGCAGTGGGGTTGAGCTGACAGTGGAAGACGACGGTCCCTCCATGACCGCCAGCCGGGTGGCGGCGCACCGCCTGGGCTTCACCCGGGTGGCCGCCGCCTATGGCGATCCCGCCGCTGACGACGCCCTGACCGCCGACGTCGCGGCCGGGCGCGAGGCCCCGCGGAACCGGATACATGACTACCTGGCCGCGCGCACCTCGTTCTTCGACCGGACGGTGGTGGCGGCCATCGGCCGCGGCGTGCGCCAGATCGTGGTGGGTGCGGCCGGGTACGACGGCCGCGCGCTCCGGTACGCCAAGCGCGGTATCCGCTGGTTCGAGGTGGATCATCCCGCGACCCAGCGGGACAAGCTCGGCAGGCTGGCGCGGCTGGGCATCGCCGCTCCCCACGTGCGGTTCGTCGAGGCGGACTTCACCAGGGATCCGGTGGCGGAGCGGCTGCTGGCGGCCGGGCTCGACCCGGACGCGCCTGGCCTGTTCCTGCTCGAAGGAGTCGCCGTCTACCTGGAACAAGCCGTCCTGGAGACCGTCCTTGATCAGCTCCGCCAGGTCGCCGCCACCGGCAGCCGCCTGGCCATCAGCGTGTCCCTGTCCGGGGACCACGACGAGGACGCCCGGGCCCGCTTCCGTGCCTCGGTAGCGGCGATGGGGGAGCCCGCCAAGTCCGCGCTTGATGCCGACGAGGCGCAAGAGCTGCTCGCGCGGCACGGCTGGCGGATCATGGCCGGCCACAACGACCCCGATGATCTCGCCCCGGCCGCCAGGCGTGAACGACTGCGTGCGGCCGGCCTGCTCATGGCCAGCGCCGGGCCGAGAGCAACCGGCAACCCCGGCACCCCCGTAACCCAGCGAGCCCGGGTACCGGACCTGCGCCCAGCCGCCCTGGTGCCCCAGGCCCCGGGCACCCTCTCCCTGTCGGCCCTGCTGTCCCAGGTGCTCGTCGCGTTCACGATCGAAGCCGACAACGAAGCCGAACACCGGCTCCCGCACCGCACGACGGACTTCGGTGCCTCCGGCCACGGCGACGGCCCCTGGCTCGTGTCGATGGTCATGTTCGAGAACTGCCTGCGGTTCGTCGGCGCCGAGCCGATCACCGTCGGCGAACTCCAGGCGCTGGCCCGCACCGGCACCAACCTGGACGGCATGCGGCGCTGGGGCTACATCACCATCGACGGCACGGCCCAGAAGGTGCGCCAAGGACGAGCCGGCCCGGCTGCTGTCCTGCGCGCCACGGTCAGGGGCCTGACGGCGCGCCAGACCTGGCTGCCGCTGCCCAGCCTCATCGAGGAACGCTGGCGGGAGCGTTTCGGCGCCGCTGAGCTCGGCCGGCTGAGGGCCTGCCTGGTCGAGCTGGTCCGCCAGCTCGACCCGGGGCTGCCCGATGTCCTGCCGATCCTGGGCCCGGCCCTGTTCAGCCGGGGACCGGACCCCGCGCTCCCGCCCAGGCCCGACCCGGTTGACGTGGCCGGCCTGCCGCTGCCTGCGCTGCTGTCCCGGGCCCTGCTGGCCTTCGCCCTGGAGTACGAGCGCGAATCGGAGCTGCCACTTGCGGTCAGCGCGAACCTGCTGCGTGTCCTGGACGCGGAAGGGATACGGCCGCGCGACCTCCCGGCCCGCACCGGCATCTCGAAGGAGGCCGTCCGCTGGGCTCTGGGCACCCTGGTCAGGGGCCGCCTCGCGGTCGAGGCGCCGGATCCGGTCGCGAGCCGCGGGAAGGTCGCGCGCCTGACGCCCCGGGGCATCGACACTCAGCGCATCTACCGGGAGTTCCTCGGCACGGTCGAGGATCGCTGGCAGGACCGCTTCGGCCGGCCCGCCATCACCGCCCTGCGCCAGGCCCTGGAAGCCCTGGCCACCGGACCCGGCGACGAGGCGCCGTCCCTGTTCAGGGCACTCGAGCCATACCCGGACAACTGGCGCGCTCAAGTCAGGCCGCCGGCCACCCTGCCGTACTACCCGATGGTCCTGCACCGCGGCGGCTACCCCGACGGCAGCTAACGGCACCACCGGTGGCTTAGCTCAGCCGGTGAGCCTATCCGCTAGCACGTCCAGGATCTGCTGCCCGTACCGGGCCAGCTTGGTCTCGCCCACGCCGTTCACCGAGGCCAGCCCGGCCAGCGTGGACGGCGGCGAGGTGGCGATGAGACGCAGGGTCGCGTCGTGGAAGATCACGTACGGTGGTATTCCCTGTTCTTTCGCGACCGCCGCCCGCCAGGCCCGCAACCGCTCGAACGCCGGCTCGGCTTCGGGCGGCAGCTCCGCGGGGACCGGCCGGCCCTTCGCCGCCCGTCGCGACTTCGCCCCGTCGGTCCCCGCAGCGCCAGTCCCGGCAGCGCCAGTCCCGGCCGCGCCAGTCCCGGCCGCCGCACCGCGCCCGCTCCGCGCCGCCGGCACCTTGG
>PMOU01000052.1 GCA_003161205.1 Actinomycetota bacterium
TCATCGTCAATGCTCACACAGGGGGAGTCAGTGGAAGCGCATGCGCTGCGGGAAAGAGGATGGTCGGTGTCGGCGATCGCCCGGCACCTGGGAAGGGACCGTAAGACGGTCCGGGCGTACCTGTCCGGCCGCCGGGAGCCGGGCCGGCGCAAGCCGGCGGGGCCGGACCGGTTCGAGCCGTTCGAGCGGTACTGCCGGCTGAGGTTCGGCGCGGACCCGCACTTGTGGGCGACGACCCTGTTCGAGGAGGTCCGCGACCTTGGCTATGAGGGTTCGTACCCCTCGTTCACCCGGGCGCTGCGCAAGCGGGACATACGTCCGCGGTGCGATGCGTGCGCGGCGGCGGGGACGCCGGCGGAGTTCGCGGTGATCGATCATCCTGCGGGCGAGGAGACTCAGTGGGACTGGGTCGAGCTGCCCGACCCGCCCGCGTCCTGGGGGCAGGGGCGGCACGCGCACCTGCTGGTCGGGGCGCTGTCGCACTCGGGCGGGTGGCGCGGCATGCTGGCGGAGTCGGAGGAGCAGCCCTATCTTGTCGCGTCGCTGCACGGGGTTTGCGAGCGGCTGGGCGGGGTGACCCGCCGGTGGCGGTTCGACCGGATGGCGACGGTCTGCCACCCGGGGTCCGGGGACCTGACGGCGTCGTTCGCCGAGGTCGCGAAGTACTACGGCGCCGCCGTCGATGTCTGCCCGTCTCGCCGCGGCTGGCGCAAGGGGGTGGTGGAGAAGGCGAACCACTCCGCGGCGCAGCGGTGGTGGCGGACGCTGCCCGACGACGTCACGCCCGCGCAGGCCCAGGCGCGGCTGGACGCGTGGTGCCGCCGGGCCGGGGACGCCCGCCGCCGGGTCCGGGACGGGGAGCGGACGACGGTCGGCGCGCTGATGGCGGGCGAGCCGCTGGCTCCCTTGCCGGGGGTGCCGTTTCCCGCGGTCCTGGAGGACGTCCGGGTGGTGTCGGCGCAGGCGCTGGTGTCCTGGCACGGGAACTTCTACTCCGTCCCGCCCGGCCACGGCGGGCAGAAAGCCGCCGTCCGCTGCCGGCTCGGCAGCGGCACCATAGACGTGGTCACCGCGTCCGGGACGGTGCTGGCCCGGCACCGCCGCGAACCCGACCACGCCGGCGCGGTCGTCCGCGACGAAGGGCACGTCACGGCGCTGGAGAACAAGGTGCTCGCCGCCCGCGGCCAGGAGGGGCGGCCGTGCCACCGCAAGGCCCGGCGGCCGCCGTCAGCGGAGGCGGTGGCCGAGGCCGCCGCGGTCCGCGGCCAGCCGGGGCCGGCGGCGCCGGTGACCGACTTCGCCGCGTGGGCAGCGGCCGCCAGGCCGCTGAGCCCGCAAGACAGGGGCTGACCGGCCGCCCGGCCGCGTCAGGAATGCAAAGAAAGAGGGGGATTTCACCATGTCACTCGCCGTTCCCGGCGCCTCGCAGGGCGAACCGGAGGTCACCGTCCCGGTCTCGGTCATCGGAGACGCCGCCGAGCTCCTGGCTTTGGTCGCCGAGCTCATCGACACCGCCCCGGGCGCCCGCGGGCAGGTCGAGGCGCTCCTGGACCGCAAGGGCGCCGAGCCCGGCCCGGCCGCCGACTGGATGATCGCGTCCGTCAATGCCCTGGCCAGGGCGGCGGAGGAGATCCTCGCCTTCGAGGGCATCGCCTGCGACCGGGGCCTGGCCCGCTACTGGCGGCGCCCCGGAACCCGGCGACAGGGAGGGTGACCGTCATGGCGACGATCACCGCCGCCACCGCGGCGAACGACGCCGCAGCTGCCTACCAGCGGCTGCGCGGGCACCTGGCCTACCTCGGGCTGAAGGCCGCCACCGACGCCCTCCCGGGCTTGCTGGACGAGGCCCGCGACGGGCGGGTGTCCATGCTGGACGCGCTCGAGCGGCTGATGGGCGCCGAGGCCGCTGCCGCGGAGTCCCGCAAGCTCGCCTCCCGGCTGCACTGGGCCGCACTGCCGGCCCCCTGGCGGCTGGAAGACTACGACTTCGCCGCCCAGCCCGGCGCCGACGAGGCCGTTATCCGCGAGCTCGCCACCCTCCGGTTCATCGACGAGGCCGCCAACGTGCTGTTCGTCGGCCCGCCGGGGACCGGCAAGACGATGCTGTCCGCCGGCCTGGCCCGGGCCGCGGCCGAGGCCGGGCACAAGGTGCTGTTCACCACCTGCGAGGATCTGGTCCGCCGGCTGCGCCGCGCGATCGCCGAGCACCGCTCCGCCTCCGGCCTGCGGTTCTTCACCAGCCCGCGGCTGCTCGTGATCGACGAGGTGGGCTACCGGGTACTGGATGAGGAGTCCCGGTCCCTGCTGTTCGAGGTCATCAACGCCCGCTACCTGAAAGGAAGCATCATCACCACCAGCCACGTCGGGATCGCGTCCTGGGCCGAGCGGCTCGGCGACCCCATGCTCGCCGCCGCGGCCCTGGACCGCCTCCTGCACAGAGGCGTCATCGTCGGGATCGACGGCCCCTCCTACCGGATGCGCGCCCACCAGCAGCGCGCCGACGTCATCCGCAAGGCCGCGACCGCCGCCGGGACCCGCCGGTGAGCGCCGAGCAGCGGGAGTGCCCCCAGTGCGGGAACCCGTTCACCTGGACCCCGGCAGCCCCGCGGCAGAAGTACTGCAGCGCCCGCTGCAAGCACCGCTGGCACCGCGCCCACGGCAGGCCCCGCAAGCGACGGCGGGGCGGTCAGGCCGCAACCTGCGACGTCGCGGGTCCGCCCGCCGCGACGGCCGGCGTTGCGCTCCCGTCCCCGCCTGCGGCGGAGACGGCCGGGCAGGCCGGCCTGGCGGCCCAGCCGGCCTGCCCTCACTGCCGCAAGCCCGTCGCGCTCGTCGCCTGGCTCGTCCCGCCCGCCGCCGCCACCGTCAGGGAACCGCCGCGACACGCCGGCACGATCCGTGACAGCACATAGCCAACCGTAATAAACTCAAGGTCAACCAGCTGGGAACTTTCAGTGAGCACCCCTGGGGATCTTCGGTGAGCGCCAGGTGCCGGAGTACTGGCGCTGCACGCCGACACTGGCGGCCCCCTTCTTGACATCGCCGGTTTCATCAACCACCAGGACCGCATCCGGGCAGCCCAGGTGCTCGATCACATAACCGCGCACGTCATCGCGGACCGCATCGGCGTCCCACCGGGCGGCGGCCAGCAAATGCTGCATCCCGTCCGGGGTGACATCCCCCGCCTGCTCCGCGATCGTCCAGCAGTTCTTGCGCCGCAGCCCGGACAACAGCCCCCGCACGAACGCCCGCGCCCGCCGCCGCGGCTCCGCGCGGGCGAACCGGCCCGCG
>PMOU01000242.1 GCA_003161205.1 Actinomycetota bacterium
CAGCGCAACCGCTCGGCCTGCATCCGGATCCCGATCACCGGCACGAACCCGAAGGCCAAGCGCGTCGAGTTCCGCGTCCCGGACCCGTCGGCCAACCCGTACCTCGCGTTCTCCGCGATGCTGATGGCCGGCCTGGACGGGATCAGGAACAAGATCGAGCCGCGCGAGCCGGTGGACAAGGACCTGTACGAGCTGCCGCCGGACGAAGCCTCGTCCATCCCGCAGGTCCCCGGGTCGCTGGAAGCGGTGCTGGCCGCGCTGGAGGAGGACCAGGCGTACCTCCTTGAGGGCGGCGTGTTTACCCCTGACCTCATCGAGACCTGGATCGACTACAAGCGGACCGTCGAGCTCGACGCGCTCCGGCTGCGGCCGCACCCGCACGAGTTTGAGCTGTACTTCGACTGCTGACCGTTCCAGCATCTGAGCCGAGGGGACCGCGTAGTGCGCGGTCCCCTTACTCATGCCAGGAGATGGCGCCATGACCGCACCCCCTGTTGTCCGCCCGGCGGCACCCGCGGACGCCGATCAGGTCGCCGCGATCTTCGCGCACTACGTCACGACCAGCGTCGCCACCTTCGAGGAGGTCCCGCCGACCGCCGCGGACTGGCGGCGGCGGCTCGGCGCCCTGGCCGCGGCCAACCTGCCCTTCCTGGTCGCCGAGGAGCGCGTGGGGACAGTCTGCGGGTTCGCCTACGCCAGCCCGTGGCGGCCCAAGCCTGCCTACCGCCACACCGTGGAGGACACGGTGTACCTCTCCCCCGGGCACACCGGCCGCGGCCTGGGCAGCGCCCTGCTCAGCGGGCTGCTGGCCGGCTGCACGGACGCGGGTACGCGCCAGGTCATCGCGGTCATCGCCGACACCGGCAGCGACGCCTCGGCCGCGCTGCACCGCCGGTTCGGCTTCACCGAGGCGGGCCGCCTGTCCGGTGTCGGCCGCAAGCACGGCCGGTGGATCGATACTGTCCTCATGCAGCGAACACTCGGACCCGCGCGTTGAGCACCGCGTTCTCCGCCGGAGAGCAGAACTGGCAGCGGAAGCTGGGCAAGCTCAGGGACGTGGTGCGCCAGGAACTGGTGGCCAGGCAGCTGGCCGATGAGCTGCCGGCACCGCCCGTTCGGATAATTGATCTTGGCTGCGGCCAGGGGACACAGGCCCTGCGGCTGGCGCGGCGCGGCTACGAGGTGACCGGGGTTGACGCCTCGGCCGACCTGCTGGCCCGGTTCGAACGGGACCTGGCCGCCGAGCCGGCCGAGGTCCGGGCCAGAGTGCGGGTCGAGCGCGGCCTGATCGAGACCTGGGCCGAACGGGCCGTGGTGTCACGCCCCGCCGCCGTGCTCTGCCACGGCGTGCTGATGTACCTAGCCGATCCCGATCCGGTCCTGCGTGTCATCGCCGGGCTGACNNGGCGTTCGGTGCGGTCCGGTACGAGAACAGGATCGGGGTCAGCGCCCGCGCGGACCGCCTGGCCGACCTGGCCGGCCGGCTGGCTACCTGCGGACTCGAGCTCACCGCCTGGTACGGCGTGCGGGTCTTCACCGACATCGCCGCCGACGGCGCCGAGCCGCCGGCGGACCTGCCGGGGCTGCTGGACTGCGAGGAACGAGCGGGGCGCACCGACCCGTACCGGCAGGTCGCTGCCCTGCTGCACCTGATCGCGCGGCGCCCGGCCTAGCCGGCCCGCGTCTTAGGCGCCGACCGGGACCAGGGTGAGGTAAGCCAGCCCGAGTATGCCGCGGTAACCGCGCAGCCAGTACGACCGGTGCCGGTCCAGTTGCCGCCGGAGCTCGGCGGCCCGCGGATGGCCGTCGTGGGTCGCGAGCCACTCCTCCTCGTCGCACTGGTAGGCAGCGCGGCCGCGGTGTGCCGGGGCGGCTGAGCATCGCTGAGCGCGTGGCTGGCCCCGAGGCACAGCACCAGATCGGCGGGCCCCCGCGCCGTTCCGAGACCGGATTCCCGGACGAACGTGACGCGATCCGCCAGGCCGCGGGCTTGCGCGTGGTCGCGTCCCCGGGCCAGGTCGCCCTCGTCGGTGTCCAGGCCGAGGCCGGACGCTTCGGGTACGGCGCCGAGGATACGGAGCATGAGCTCGCCCCGCCCGCAGCCGATGTCCAGCACCGTGCGCGGGGTCGTCCGGGCGAGCCGTTCCACCAGCCGGGCGGCCCTGGCCTCGGACATGGGCCCGTGGAAGGTGAGCCGGGTCAGGCTCGGCGGAAGGTCAGGATCAGCCGTTTCGGTGTCAGCCATATGCACGGTGACGGTAACCCATCCGCGGCGGCCTTGACACCGAATTAATTCATGGTGCGCAGGTGGCTGCCGCCAGGCGCTTTCGGCTCAGCGGCAGACTCGTGCGCAAACGTGAGGTAAACACAGTTGGACGAGCGCCCCGAGAACCCTAAGGTAAGTACTGTTGTGACAGATTACGAGGTCGTTGAGCGAATTGACGCCTTCTGCGATGCTGTGCCGCGGCGCCGGGCCGCGGGCACCGTGTACGGGCCGCTCGTTCTGTTCGTTCCGGTCGGTCCTGGCTGGCCGTACTACGCGCGGCCCAGGCGCGGGCCGCGACCACCGGTCACCGCCACCGACATCCGCACCGTCCGGGCCCGCCAGCGTGAGCTGATCATTCCCGAGTCCTTCGAATGGATCGAGGAGGTCACGCCCGAGATGGCGGCGGCCGCCGCCGAGGCCGGCCTGGAGGTGCAGGCACACCCCCTGATGGTGCTCACCGGACCCGCCCAGGCGCCGCCGCTTCCGCCCGGGATCACCGTGCGCGTCATCGCTCCCGACGACCCCGAGCTCGACCGGATCTGGGCGGTTCCGGCCGTTGCCTTCGGCCACCCGGGCATGGCGGTCGGCGAGGCAGGCACGGCGCAGCGCGACAAGATCGCCGCCGACTACGACGGCGGCACGCTGGCGATCCTGCGCGAGCGGCTGCGATCGGGGCAGTCCGTGCTGGTCGCGGCGTTCGGCCCGGACGGCCCGCTCGCGGCGGGCAGCTGCCAGGCGGTGGACGCCGTGGCGGAGATCACCGGAGTGGGCGTCCTGCCCGCCGACCGCCGCCAGGGCCTCGGCGCCGCGGTGACCGCGCTGCTGGCCAGGGACGCGCTGGAGCGCGGGGTGCAGACCGTTTTCCTGTCCGCCAGCGACGACGCGGTGGCGCGCGTCTACGCCAGCATCGGCTTCCGCCGGATCGGCACCGCCATGATCGCCGAGCCCGCGGACGGCTGACCCTCGCAGGATCGTGGACATCTAACCGTGTTATCACCAGGTGGATGTCCACGATAAACGGCACGCGGGGCAGGCCCGGTAGGGTTCGGGGGTGGTGGCACCGTGGCGGGGCTGGTTCTCGGCGATCTTCGTGACGCTGGCGAGCGGCGCGCTGATCATCCTGGACGTGACCGATGGCGCGCTGCGGCGCTGGTGGTCGGCCCACGCGCTGACCACGGACATCGTGTCCGGGCTGCTCGGGCTGCTCGTCGCGGCCCTGGTGATCGACCAGGTCGTCCGGCTCCGCCAGATCAAGGACCGGGCCCGCGCCGTCGCGGCGCAAGCGGCCATCTTGGTGAACCAGGCCATCCGCGCGGCGCAGGCGGTGTCCCAGGCGCTGGCGAACTCCGGTGACCGGGACGCGGCAAATGATGAGTTCCGGACCTACATGATCATGCTGCTGGTCGGCGCGCCGGTGCTGATCGACGCCAGGGCGTCGCGGAACTTCCTGGAACAGGCCCAGTACCTGGGCGGGGAGATGGCCCGCGCCCTCGGGATGACCGCCGGGACGCCAGCGCAGGACACCTTCTCGGCCACCCGGCTCGATGACGCGGTGCAGCGGCTCAGGGCCGCCTCGACGCCTCTGCTTCAGGTCCTGGATCCCGCGACGCAGGTCGCTATCCGCGGCGAGGATCCCAGCTGAGAATATGCCCGGCAGCTAGGGCCTACGGGGCTATACCCGGCAAAAGCACAGCCTGGGAGCACGTGGCCGGCTAGGCTTCGGCCGTCTTTGGGGCGTTATGGGCGGGTGGGGAGTGTTCTGGTGGGCGAGCTTGAGGAGGTTGAACAACTCCAGGCCGGAATCCGTGAGCACGTGCTGCGCACCGCGCGAAGCGGCCGCGGCGAACTGCGCGATGTCCAGGCTCAGGCCGTCCTGCCGTGGCTGTGCGCAGCCGCGTTCGGGTCGGCGGACGGCGAGGCTGGCGTGTCAGGGGCCGGCGTGCTGGGGGCCGNNCGTGCTGGGGGCCGGCGTGCTGGGGGCTCGCGTGCCGGGGGCTCGCGTGCCGGGGGCTGGCGTGCTGGCCTCGGTCCGGGCTGACATCCTGACGGAGGTGCTGGCCGACGCCGCCGAACGCGCGCGGTCCGCCACCGGGGAATCGCCGTGGCAGGAAACCCGCCCGCGCATGCAGCGGGAAATCAGCCAGGGCGTCGCCGAGACGCTGGCCGGGGGCGACGAGCGCGCGAACGGCCTGCGATCCGACATCGCGATGGTGATGCGGGAAGTCGACGCGGCCGGCACCATGTTCCGGGCGGCGGTCGAGGCCGGAGACGAGCAGATGGAGCGGGAGGTGCTCGCCGCCATCGAGACGGTGAGTACCGAGTTCGGCGAGATGGCCTTCATGCTGGCCGACCTCGCCCGCGCGGCCGAGCAGACCCAGGACCGCCTGGACGGGCAGGAGGCCGAGCTGCGCGCCGCCAGCGAGCAGGTCGGGCGGCAGTCGGCCGATGTGCGCATGATCCGCGAGGAGCTGGCGGTCATCGAGCGGCGTACCCGCCAGTGGAAAGCGGCACCCCAGGAACAGCCCGGCCCGGGCTGGGCTGACCGCTGTCCTTACCGGGGCCTGCTGCCGTATGACCAGGCTCACGCGGCGGTGTTCTACGGCCGGGAACGGCTCACCGCGGAGCTGACGGGCAAGCTCGCCGAGAGCGGGATCGTCATGGTCACCGGGGCCTCCGGAGCCGGCAAGACCTCCCTGCTGCAGGCGGGCTTGGTGCCCGCGCTGGCCCGCGGCGTGCAGCTGCCCGGGTCCGCGTCCTGGCCCAGGATCACCATCATCCCGGCGATGCGTCCCCTCACCGAGCTGGCGGCCCGGCTGGCCGGGCTCGGCCACCAGCTGGGCGGCAGGGATCCGGCGGCCATCCGGCAGGTGCTGGCGGACGCGCCCGGCGACGCTCACCTGCTGGCCGGTGAGATCATGCGGGCCGCGGCCGGTCATGGCGAGCAGCATCCAGAACGCGAAGGCATCGATCCGCCCGTCGCGCCGCTGATCCTGATCATCGACCAGTTCGAGCGGATCTTCGCGGCCGACGACGCGGACGCGAGGCTGGAGCGGACCGCGTTCATCGAGGCCGTGTGCGCGATGGCAACCAAACCGGGGCGGTCGCGGGACGAGTCCCTCGCCCAGGGCGAGTCCCTAGCCCGGGACATGCCTCCGGTCCGGGTCGTGATCGCGGTCAGCGGGGACCACTGGGACCGGTGTGCTGACTTCCCTCAGCTGCTACGCGCCATGGAGCACGGCCAGCTCGTGGTCGGCCCGATGCCGGCCGAGGACCTGCGCCGCGCGATCGCGGAACCGGCCGCGGCGAGCGGGCTGCACATGGAGAGCGCTCTCATCGACGTCATCGTGACCGACGTCCAGGCCGCGGGCCGCGCGCGCGGAAGCGGGGTGCTCCCGCAGCTCTCCCAGGCCATGATGGCCACCTGGGCCAGACGCGACAACGGGCGGCTGACCGCCGGAGGCTACGACGCCGCGGGCCGGATCGCGCGGGCGGTCGAAGTCAGCGCCGAGTCCGTCTACGACCGGCTGCCCGCGCACCAGAAACCGATCGCGCGGGACGTACTGCGGCAGCTGACGGTCGTGACTCACGATCGCCGTCCCGTCGGCCGCCCGCTGACCCGGACCGACCTGCAGGCGAGGCATCCCAAGAACCAGTGGTCTGGCGTCGACGCGGTGCTGGGCGCCTTCGCCCGGAGCCACCTGCTGATCCTGGGGACCGACGTGGCCGAGATCGCGCATGACACCCTGCTGCGGGCCTGGCCGCGGCTGCGCGAGTGGCTGGAAGAAGACCAGACCAGCTTGATCCTGCACGGCCAGCTCGCCGAGGACGCGGCCAGGTGGCGCAGGAGCGGCAAGGACTCCGACCGGCTGTACCGCGGGGTCCAGCTCGCCGCGGCCCGGCAGGCCGCCGGCGTCTGGGCGGCCGATCCGGGCCAGTACCCGGCGCTTACTCCGGACGAGACGGCTTTCCTGCGGGCCAGCGGCCGGGCGAGCACGCGGGGCAAGTGGCGTCGCCGGACGCTGACCGGGGCGCTGGTGCTGCTGCTCGTGGCCGCGCTCACCGGAGCCGGGCTAACGGCCAGGGCGGCGCGGCATACCAATGACCAGCTGCGCACCACGGACCTAGCTGGACGCCTGGCGGCCCAGAGCACGGCGCTTGACGCCGTGAACCCGCTCACCGCCGCCTTGCTCGCGGGGGCGGCGTGGCGGGTCGCGCCCACGGCCGAGGCGCGGTACAGCCTGCTGGAATCACTCGCCCAGCCCCTGCGCGGCATCCTGGCGACCGCGTCCGGGAGGGTGACGACGCTGGCCTACAGCCCGGTCGGCAAGACCGTGGCGGCCGGGTACGCCGATGGCTCGGTCCGGCTGTGGGATCTCGCCTCGCACCACCTGATCAGCGCCACCAGCTGGGGCAGCGCGGTGCTCGCGCTGGCGTTCACCGACGGCGGCAAGACCCTGGAAGTCGCCGGTGCCGGTGCCGTCGGCAGCTGGGACCTGACCACCCAGGCGAAGGTCACCGCGCACCCGCTGGCAGCCGACGGGGGCGCCAGTNNCAGCGCGGTGGCGTTCAGTCCGGACGGCAAGGTCCTGGCCACGGGCAACGCCGGCGGGAACCTCCAGCTCTGGAACACCGCCACCGAGCAGGAGATCGGCGAGCCGATGAGCTCAGACCTCAATCCGGTGGCGGCGGTGGCGTTCAGCCCGGACGGCACGACGGTGGCCGCCGCCAGCAGCGACGGGACCGTCCAGCTGTGGAACGTCACCAGCCAGCATGAGGCCGGCCCCGCCATCGTGGCCAGCTCCGCCGCGGTGGTAGCGCTGACATTCAGCCCGGACGGCAAGATCCTGGCCACCGGAGGGGCGGACGGGGATGTCCGGCTCTGGGACGTCGGCACCCAGAGCCAGTCCGGCGCGACCATGGCGACCGGGAATTCCGTGGCCGCACTGAGCTTCAGCCCCAGCGGGGCGACCCTCGCGGCGGCGCAGGGCAATGGGTCCACCACGCTGTGGACCGTCGCCACGCAGCGGCAGACCGGCGCCCCCCTGGCATCGGGTGCCAGCGATGGCGGCAGCACTGTGGCCTTCAGCCCGGACGGCAGCGGCCTGGCCACGGGAAACGGCAGCGGCGCCATCCAGCTGTGGAACCCGGGCGGCTTTCATCAGGTTTCCGCTCCGCTCGGCATCGGCACGCCGGAAACTCCCGCGGCCGGGCACGCGCCGGCCGTGCTGAGCGCCAACGGCACCATCCTGGCCGTCAGCGGCGCGCACGGCACGATCCGGTTGTGGAACACCATCACCCAGCGGCCGGACGGCGTGCCCATCGGCGGCCGGGCCGTGACCGGACTCGCCGTCAGCCCGGACGGCAAGACCCTGGCCGTGGCCGCTGATGGCCTNNCGACGGCCAGGCCCGGCTGTGGGACGTGGCCAGCCAGCAGCAGACCGGGCCCGCGATGACCGCGGGCGCCGCGGCGGGCCAGGGCGCACTAGCGTTCAGTCCCGGCGGCACGACGCTGGCGACGGTCGGCGCAGGAGGGGACGCCCGGCTGTGGAACGTGGCGACGCAACGGGAAATCGGCGCGTTCATGACCGGCACCCCCGCCCAGGCGAGCGGGGAGCAGGGCACGGTCGCGGCGGCCTTCAGCCCGGACGGCGCCACGCTGGCCACCGCCAGCGGCAACGGCACGCTCCGGCTGTGGGACGTGGCGACCCAGCAGGAGATCGGCGCTCCCATCACGGCCGGAAGCCAGCCGGTCTACGCGGTCGCATTCAACTCTGGCGGCACCATGCTGGCCACCGCCAGCGCAGACGGCACCGCCCGGCGCTGGGACGTGAGCTTCCCGGCCAGCCTGCTCGACGCCGCGTGCGCCATCGCGGGCCAATCCTTCACCCGCCAGCAGTGGGCTGACTACGCTGGGTCCCGGCCGTACCAGCAGGTCTGCCCCGCGGCCTTAGACCCCGCCGGCCGGGCCGGCGGGGACCAGGCGGGCAGCAATGAGGATCGGGGGCGGGACGCTTGACCGGGCTACGAGGCAGGCACTCGGCAGGAGCCCGCGCGACGCGTCCCCGGGGCATGCTCGCGGTGACCGGCGGCGTTCTCGCCGTGGCCGCGATCATCGCCGCGGTCATCTTCGGGTTCCGGCCGGCCCCAGCGGCAGCACCGGGTCCGGCCGGAGTATCCGCGGGAGGCATCGCGGCCGGGCGCCAGAGCACAGCCTATTCGTCGCCGATCGGCCCGGCTTCCCCCGCTCCGTCGCCGCAGCCCGCCGCCACCCACCAGAACCCGTTCGGAACGGCCGCGACCTCCTACCTCGCGGCCCGGGCCGGCACGGTGCTGGCCGCCGTCTACGACGTCAAGACGGGCCAGACCTGGCGCCTGGGTCAGGGACGGCCGCAAGCCGAGGCGAGCGT
>PMOU01000023.1 GCA_003161205.1 Actinomycetota bacterium
ATCGACAGCGCGAGCGTCTCCAGCAGGATCCGGCTCGCGTAGAGGTCGCCGAGCTCGGCCGGGCCCAGGCCCGCGACCCGGGTCCGCTGGTTCGGCTCGATCTCGACCAGGCCCTCTTCCTGCAGCATCCGCAGCACTTCCCGCAGGGGGGTGCGGCTGATCCCGAGCTGGGCGGCCAGGCTCACCTGAGACAGCTTGGTGCCGGGGCGCAGCGTCCCGTCCAGGATGCACTCGCGCAGGTAGGCGTGCACGTGCGGGATGGCCTGCCGGGCTTCGGGCAGATCGACCTTGCGGATGTCAGGGACCTGCATGACACGAGGCATGGCCACCATTCTCCCTGATCAGCTGAAGCGGACGACGCAACGTAACTGCATACAGTTTAGCCGAGTCGGCCCGACCGGGCATCCCCGCCCGTGCCGAACATTATTCTGTTCTGTCCGGGGCTATTGTTAAATAATTTGTTCGCCTCGCCAGGAGCTCTGGTGGCTCTGCGTCGGCGGGCCGGTGGCCAGGCGCCAGGCGCGCCGCGAGCGGATTGTCATACCCCGCCCCTACGATGAGCCGCATGGCAGCGGGCATGGAATTCGAAGAGATCGTCTGGCTGCGCGCGAACAGCCCGGCTTGGCGGCTGCTCCGGGCCGACAGCGCGCCGCTTGTGCTTAGTTTCCTGTGCCGGGTCTTCGTCGAGGAGAACGTCCGGTCCATTCCCGCCGTGGAGCTCGCGAGCCGCCTCGACGATGAACTCTACGCACGTAACGAGCGGGTACCGCACAGCTTCCCCAAGTCCGCGAGGGCGTACCTCGACGACTGGGCAGCCGCGGACTCGGGGTGGCTTCGCAAGTATTACCCAGAGGGCAGCGACGAGCCGCACTTCGACGCGACCCCGGCGGTAGAGAAGGCGCTGCAGTGGGTACGCGCCCTGGCCGAGCGTGACTTTGTCGGTACCGAGTCCCGGCTGAATACCATCTTCGACCTGCTCCGCCAGATCGTCTTCGGCACCGAGCCGGACCCGGCGGCCAAGATCGAGGAGCTGAGACGCCAGCAGCGTCAGCTGGATCGCGAGATCGCCCGTATCGAGGCGGGCGAGCAGACCATGCTTGACCCAAGCGGTGTCCGCGACCGCTACCAGCAGTTCGCCGCGACCGCCCGGGAACTGCTCGCCGATTTCCGCCAGGTCGAGGAGAATTTCCGCAAGCTGGACAGACAGCTGAGGGAGAAGGTCACCGGGTGGCAGGGCGGCAAGGGAGAACTGCTCGACGACGTGCTCGGCAGCCGCGAGTCGATCGCCGGTTCAGACCAGGGCCGGTCGTTCCAGGCGTTCTACGATTTCCTGCTCTCCCAGGCCCGCCAGCAGGAGCTGTCGGACCTACTTGAGCGAGTCCACGAGCTCTCAGGCAACGCCGAGAGCGACCTCCGGTTGCGGCACGTCCACTACGACTGGCTGCAGGCCGCCGAGGCTGCCCAGGTGACGGTGAGACAGCTGTCCGAGCAACTGAGAAGGTTCCTCGATGACCAGGTGTGGTTCGAGAACCGTCGGGTGATCGACCTGCTGCGAGACATCGAGGGCCGGGCGCTGAGCCTTCGCGACGAACCCGGGATCGATCTCACGATGGAGGTCGACGCCCTGGCCCCCGACGTCACGCTGCCGATGGAGCGGCCGCTCTACACCCCGGTCCGCAAGCCGCGCCTTGACAGTGACCCTATCCGGCCCGCCGGAAGCGACGACGAGACCGATCCCACCGCGCTGTTCGAGCAGGTCTATGTCGACCCGGGCCCGCTCCGCGGGAACGTGCGCGCCGCGCTCCGCCGCCAGCCGCAGGTCGGGCTGGGGGACCTGGTCAGCGTCACACCGCTCACGCACGGCATCGCCGAGCTCGTCACGTATCTGTCGCTGCGCGACGGCGCCTTCGAGGTCGTCTACGACGACACCAGGTGTGAGCAGGTCAGCTGGACCGGCCCGGACGGATGCGACCGGACCGCCACGCTGCCGGCGGTCACCTTCACCCGGGCCGTTGGCCTCGTCACGGGGAGCACGCCATGACCGAGCCCGACCTGTCGTCCGCCGTCATCATGCTGATGAAGGGCGTCGTCTACCGCGACACCCACGATCGCGCCTGGAAGAATCTGCTCCAGTTGCAGCCTCATGTCAGGGACTACGTAGAGGTGCTCGGCCTGCAGGTGGTCATCGACGAGGCCGAGGGGTACGCGTTTCTGCGCCAGCGGCCTTCCGACGAGAGCGAAGCCGACCCGGTGCCCAGGCTGATCCCGCGCCGTGCGCTGTCCTTCCACGTCAGCCTGCTGCTCGCGTTGCTGCGTAAGAAGCTCGCCGAGTTCGATGCGCAGGGCGGTGATACCCGGCTGATGCTCACCCGCGACCAGATCGCCGAGATGCTCCGCGTCTTCCTGCCAGCCACGAGCAATGAGGCCCGCCTCATCGACAAGATCGACGAGCACATCGGCAAGGTGGAGCGACTCGGTTTCCTGCGCCCGGCGAAGAACGCAGAGCAGACCTACGAGGTCCGCCGGGTCCTCAAGGCCTACATCGACGGCCAGTGGCTTGCCGACTTCGACGTAAGGCTGGCCGAGTACGCGGGCCTGATGACCAGCGACGCGGTCAGCGGCGGAGCAGTCGGCGGAGACGACGAATGACGACCGAGCAGGCGCTCAGCGGATTCCGGCTGACCCGCCTTGAGGTTCGCAACTGGGGCACGTTTGACGACCTCGTGTGGACGTTGCGCGCCGACGGCCGCAACACCCTGGTCACCG
The DNA here is from genome assembly GCA_003161205.1 of Actinomycetota bacterium. The sequence continues at coordinate 2,767 of PMOU01000023.1, forward strand.
GCGACATCGGCTCGGGAAAGTCCACGATCGTGGACGCGGTCACCACGCTGCTGCTGCCCGCCAACCGCATCTCCTACAACAAGGCCGCCGGCGCGGAGACCAGGGAGCGCTCACTCCGCTCCTATGTGCTCGGCTACTACAAGTCCGAACGCAACGAGGCGACCGGCAGCACCAGGCCGATTGCGCTGCGGAACGCTACGAAGTTCAGTGTCATCCTCGGCGTCTTCACCAACGACGGTTACGCCGCCACGGTCACAGTCGCCCAGGTCTTCTGGATGAAGAACGGTGACATTGGCGGCCAGCCCGACCGGTTCTACGTCACTGCTGACATCCCGCTTTCGATCGAAGGAGACTTCCTCGAGTTCGGCGGTGACATGACCCGGCTCCGCAGACGGCTGAAGGCCACAGACGGCGTCCGGCTCCACGATGGTTTCCCCGAGTACGGCAAGGACTTCCGCCGCCGCCTGGGCATCGAGTCCGAGCAGGCCATGGACCTTTTCCACCAGACCGTCTCCATGAAGTCGGTCGGCAACCTGACCGAGTTCGTCCGCGAGCACATGCTGGAGCCGTTCAACGCCGCGCAAGCCACCAGGGACATCGTCGCCCACTTCGATCACCTCACCAGCGCGCACGAAGCCGTGCTGCGCGCCCATGCGCAGCTCGAGGCGCTTACGCCACTGCTGAAGGACTGCGACGCCTACGACACGCTTACCGCAGACATCGCGACGCTGACCGCTCAGCGTGCGGCGCTGCGGTACTACTTCGCCGCTCACAAAGCCCGCCTTCTCGCCGGACTGCTCGCCGAGCTTGATTCCGAACGGAGTCGGCTCACCACTCAACGCGGGCAACTCGACCAGCGACTGGCCGACCTGCGGGCGCGCGAGAACACCCTGACCGTCGAACGTGCCGGGCACGGCGGCAACCGCCTCACCGAAATCGAGCGGCAGATCCAGGAGATCGGCCACGCCCGGGACGCCCGCAGGGGCCGTTTTCAGAGCTACTCCGAACTGCTCCGCCAAGCGGCCCTTGACCCCGTAGAGACCGCGGAGCACTTCGCTGTCCGCCGCCAGCAGATCGACACGGCCCGGAGCGCCGTAGACACCCAGATTGCGGACGCGCAGAACAACCTGACTGATGCACGGGTCGACAAGCAGCGATTGGACGCCCAGGCCGCGGAGGTGAACGCGGAGCTGCGCAGCCTGCGCGAGCGCAANNCCGAATCCGACTGGGAAGGCGCGGCGGAACGGCTGCTGCACTCCTTCGCGCTGTCGATCCTCGTTCCCGACGGCCACTACCGTGCGGTGTCCGACTGGATCGACGGGCAGCACCTGCGCGATCGCGTGGTCTACTACCGGGTCCCGGCCCCGGCCACCCGGATAGCGCCGCCAGAGTTCGGCCGCGCTACGCTGGCCGCCAAGCTCGACGTGAAGGACACCGAGTTCGCGCCCTGGCTGGAGCGTGAGCTAGCCAGCCGGGCCGATGCCGAGTGCGTCGAGACGATGGCAGAGTTCCGCCGGGCCGCCCGGGCTGTCACCAGGGCCGGGCAGATCAAGGGCGGCGTCCGTCACGAGAAAGACGACCGGTTTCGCATCGACGACCGCAGCCGGTACGTGCTGGGCTGGAGTAACGAGCGGAAGATCAACACCCTGCTGGACCGGGCCACCGATCTCGCTAGGCAGCTCGCCGAGGCCGAGCGGATCCAGACGCGACTCGACGCCGTCGCGAAGGCTGCCGTGGCCCGTGGCCAGGTGCTGGCTGCCCTGGCGCAGACTCCTGACTTCACGGAGATCGACTATCAGTCGGCCGTCAACCGGATTGCGGTGCTCGCCCAGGAGCATGCGAAGCTGAAGGCGGCCTCAGCAGAGCTCGACCGGCTGGACACCGCTCTCGCCGAGGTCAGGGAGCAGATAGGCGCTGCCGAGGGCGAACGGTCGGAGCTGGACGGCGAGCTCGGTCGGGTGAAGCAGTCCAGCTCCGACGCGGAAGCGGGGCGAGTCGCCGCGCGAGCGATCCTCGCCGAGCCGCCGGGCCCGGCGGCGG
>PMOU01000653.1:0-1050 GCA_003161205.1 Actinomycetota bacterium
AAGTCGTGCCGGTGCGGCGGCGGGCCGCCGCCCGGGGGCACGTGCATGTCGATGAGCGTGTACCGGCCAGCGGTGTCCTCGCCGGTGACGAGGATCGTGTAGGTGTCACCGACGAGCCCGATGTGCGGGAGGCTCTGGTCCTGATCCGGCCGCGCGACGGTGAGCTGGCGGGACAGGTCGTCGGGCGGGACGGGCGCGGGCTGGCCGGGCATGCTGTCTCCTCGCGGATCGGCGGGTACACAAGACGGAGGATTTCGTCCGTTTTAACTGTAGCCTTTTCAGCAGGAATCGGAGACGGCTTCAATGAGCGCATGGCCATGGTGAGCAAGCCCCGTCCGCGCGAACAGCGCAGCGACGCGGCCCGCAACCACGAGGCTCTCGTCCGGGCCGCGACCGCGGCCTTGCACCGTGAGGGTCCCCGGGTGTCGATGGCAACCATCGCGGCCGACGCGGGCGTCGGCATCGGGACGCTCTACCGTCACTTCCCGAGCCGCGAGGACCTGCTGAACTTCCTGACCCACCGGTCCTTCGAGCAGGTGCTCGCCAACGTACTGGCCGCCGGCCGCGACGGCACGACCGCCGCCGACGCGCTGCGGCGCTTCATCGAAGCCGCGATCGCGCAGCGGAACGAACTGGTGCTGCCGCTGCATGGCGGGTCTCCGGTGACCGTCCCGGAAACCCTCGCGGTGCGCGGCCAGGTCCACCGCGCCGTGCAGCAGATCATCGACCGTGGCCGTACCGACGGGACGATCAGCCAGGACGTGACTCCGCGCGACGTCGTGGTGTTCGGCGCGATGCTCGCTCAGCCCCGGCCATCCGACCCGGAATGGGACGCGACCTGCCGCCGGCTGCTCGCCACCTACGTCAACGGCCTGCGAGCGTAACTAGGGGTGCGGCCACTTAGGCGTCCGCGGGCTTGGCCGGGGAGGCCCCGAGCAGCTGGAGCACGGCCTCCTCGATCGCCCCCTGGGTGGCCAGCGAGCCCTCGCCGGAGTCACCGACGTGGTCAAGGGCGTCCGCGATCGTGTCGCCGCGGTGGTACCGCTCGAT
>PMOU01000653.1:1163-3396 GCA_003161205.1 Actinomycetota bacterium
GGCCGGTCAGGTCCTTCAGGTAGGCGTTGATGTCCGCGCTGTGCAGGTCGTGCCAGCTCCCGTCGCGATGGTAGGCGAACAGCGCGTCGCCCGGCGCCGAACGGGACTTCAGCGCGCGGATGACCCGGCTGACNNTCTCGCCGGAGGGTGGCAAGCCCGTACGTTCCGTTGTCTTCTGCGTACCGTTCCCCGCCGACACGGAAGAACCCGAGGTCGAGCAGGCGCACCGCGGTGGCGAGGACCCGCTCCCGGGTCAGCCCGCGGGCCGCCAGCTCGGCAACGATGATCTTGCGGGCGTCCGGCAGCGCGGCGGCGAACTCGAGCACGTGGTCGTGCTTGGCCTTGTCGCGCTTCTCCCGCCAGCGCGGGTGATAGAGGTACTGCCTGCGCCCGGCGGCGTCGAAGCCCACGGCCTGGATATGGCCGTTCGGCCACGGGCAGATCCACACTTCCTTCCAGGCGGGCGGGATCACCAGCTCCTTGATGCGGGCCACGTCCTCGGGCAGGATCGTCCTGCCGTCCGCGTCCAGATAGCGAAAGCTCCGGCCGGAGCGGATCCGCCGGATACCGGCTCCGGTCAGGTCGCTGCGCCTGAGCCGCACCGTACGTGCCCGCCCGCTCGCCACGTTTGCCGCCTTTGCCACGGTTGCCGCAGCCTCCCCCGCCTCGCTTACTCCAGCCCACCCGTCAGGNNTGGGGCGAGCGGGCGGTGCCGGGCGCGGCTGGTACCTGCGGCGCGCTGACCGGGAAATTAGGTCTTTGATTACATGGGCGTTAACACGCAACAAATCACCGGCTCACCGGATTTCTGCGCAATGATTCTCCGCTGACACGCATGACCAGCGCATGTTTTCCGGTACCGCTAACCCCTACCCTTAGCTCATGATCAATCGGGAAGACGGCGTAGACGCCCCGCGCCGGCGGCACGCGACGGCACGCGGATACCTGATGTGCCCGCCGGAACATTTCGCCGTCACCTACGCCATCAACCCGTGGATGAAACCGGACCAGCCGACCGACACCGTCCGGGCCATGCGGCAGTGGACCGAACTCCGGCAGGCTTACCTCGATCTCGGTCATGACGTGCGGACCATTGCGCCGGTGACCGGGCTGCCGGACATGGTGTTCGCCGCCAACGGCGCCACCGTGGTCGACGGGAAGGTGCTGGGCGCGCGGTTCCGGTATCCGCAGCGCGCCCGCGAGGCGGGCGCGTACCTGAACTGGTTCCGCGACCACGGCTACCCCGACGCACGGGAACCTGTCCACGTCAACGAGGGTGAAGGAGACATCCTGTTCACCGGCCGGGTGCTGCTGGCCGGGTACGGTTTCCGCACCGATCAGGCCGCCGCGGCCGAACTGGCCGGTGTTTTCGGGCGGCCGGTGGTGAGCCTGCACCTGGTTGACCCGCGCTTCTACCATCTGGACACCGCGCTGTGCGTGCTGGACGGCGACACGGCCATGTACTACCCGGCCGCGTTCGACGACGCCGGGCGGGCGGCCCTGGCCGGCCAGTTCGGCGAACTCATCGAGGCGAAGGACGAAGACGCCGAGGTACTCGGCCTGAACGCGGTCAGCGACGGCCTGCACGTCGTGCTGCCGGTCCAGGCACGGGGCCTCGCCACCCAGCTCCGCGAGCACGGGTTCATCCCGGTCGGAGTCGACATGTCCGAGCTGCTCAAAGGCGGCGGCGGAGCCAAGTGCTGCACGCTGGAGCTGCGCCCGCAGGATACGGCGGCCCGGCACGAGGAGGGAACACGATGACCGAGACGATGACCAGCTTCCTGAAGCTGACGAGCGAATACGGCGCGCACAACTACCACCCGCTGCCGATCGTCGCCGCCGAGGCCGAGGGCGTCTGGGTGACCGACGTGGAAGGACGTCGCTACCTGGACATGCTCGCCGCCTACTCGGCGCTGAACTTCGGTCACCGGCACCCGCGGCTGATCGAGGCGGCGCACCGCCAGCTCGATCAGCTGACGCTGGTGAGCCGCGCGTTCGACCACGACCAGTTCGGGCCGTTCTGCGCCGAGCTGGCCGAACTGGCCGGCATGGACGTGGTGCTGCCGATGAACACCGGCGCGGAGGCGGTCGAGACCGCGATCAAGGTCGCGCGTAAATGGGGCTACACGGTCAAGGGGGTACCCGCGGACCAGGCCGTGATCATCGTCTTCAGCGGGAACTTCCACGGGCGCACGACCACCATCGTCAGCTTCTCCACCGACGAGGACTCGCG
>PMOU01000382.1 GCA_003161205.1 Actinomycetota bacterium
CGAAGACGGTCACCGCGTGACCGGCCCGGGTCAGCTGCTGGGCCGCGGCCAGCCCGGCCGGGCCGGAGCCGATCACCGCGACCGTGCGGCCGGTCAGGACGGCCGGGGGCAGCGGCACGACCCAGCCGGAGGCGAAGGCCCGGTCGATGATCTCCACCTCGACCTGCTTGATGGTGACGGGATCGGAATTGATCCCGAGCACACAGGCGGCTTCGCACGGCGCTGGGCAAAGCCGCCCGGTGAACTCGGGAAAGTTGTTGGTGGCGTGCAGCCGGTCGGCGGCGTCCTGCCAGTCGTGCCGCCAGACCAGGTCGTTCCACTCCGGGATCAGGTTGCCCAGCGGGCAGCCGCTGTGGCAGAACGGGATGCCGCAGTCCATGCACCGGCCCGCCTGCCGCTCCAGCCGCCCGGCCGCGAACGGCTCGTACACCTCGTGCCAGTCCAGCAGTCTCAGCTCGACCGGGCGCCGGGTCGGGGTCTCGCGCGGCGTGGTCAGGAAGCCCTTCGGATCAGCCATGATGTCCCTCCTTACCCGTGCGCCGCGGCCATGACGGCCTCGTTGACGTCTCGGCCTTCCCGCTCGGCCTGCGAAGCGGCGGACAGCACCCGCTTGTAGTCCTTGGGCATCACCTTGGTGAACCGGCTGACGTCCCAGTCGGACAGCAGCCGCGCCGCGACGGCGGAATCGGTCTCCGCGTAGTGGCGTTCCACCACCTCGCGCAGGAACTTGCCCTCGCTCTGGTCACCGTCCTGCTCCGGGTCCACCGGATCCAGGTCGACCATCTCGGAGTTCACCCGGCGCTCGGCCAGATCAAGGACGTAGGCGACGCCACCGGACATGCCGGCCGCGAAGTTCCGCCCGACCGGGCCGAGGATCACCACCCGGCCCCCGGTCATGTACTCGCAGCCGTGGTCGCCGGTGCCTTCGACGACCGCGAGCGCGCCGGAGTTCCGCACGCAGAACCGCTCGCCGACCAGGCCGCGCAGGAAGATCTCGCCGCTGGTGGCGCCGTAGCCGATCACGTTGCCCGCGATGACCTGCTCCTCGGCGGCGAAGGTGGCCTGCGCGGAGGGCCTGACCACGATCCGTCCGCCGGACAGGCCCTTACCCACGTAGTCGTTGGCGTCGCCTTCGAGCCGCAGCGTGATACCGCGCGGCAGGAACGCGCCGAACGACTGGCCGGCCGAGCCGCGGAACGAGATGTCGATCGTGTCCTCGGGCAGCCCCTCGCCGCCCCAGCGCCTGGTCACCTCGTAACCGAGCATGGTGCCCACGGTCCGGTTCACGTTCCTGATCGGCAGGTCCAGCCGGACCGGGCGGCCTTCTTCCAGGGCGCCCTCGGCGAGGGCGATGACCGTGTTGTCCAGGGCCTTGTCGAGCCCGTGGTCCTGCTGGGTGACGCAGCGCCGCGCGGCGCCTTCGGGCAGCGGCGGCTCGTACAGCATGGGTGACAGGTCAAGCCCGGAGGCCTTCCAGTGCTCGACTGCGAGCACCGTGTCGAGCAGGTCCACCCGGCCGACGATCTCTTCCAGCGACCGGAATCCGAGCATGGCCAGGTACTGCCTGACCTCTTCGGCGATGAACTCGAAGAAGGTGACCACGAACTCGGGCTTGCCGTTGAACTTCGCCCGCAGCTGCGGGTTCTGGGTCGCGACGCCGACCGGGCAGGTGTCCAGGTGACAGACCCGCATCATGATGCAGCCCGAGACCACGAGCGGCGCGCTGGCGAAGCCGAACTCCTCGGCCCCGAGCAGCGCGGCGATGATCACGTCGCGGCCGGTCTTCAGCTGGCCGTCGGCCTGCACCACGATCCGGTCCCGCAGCTTGTTGCGGAGCAGCGTCTGCTGGGTCTCGGCCAGGCCGAGCTCCCANNTTGAGCGAGGTCAGCGGCGCGGCACCGGTGCCGCCGTCGTGCCCGCTGATCAGCACCACGTCGGCGTGCGCCTTGGAGACCCCGGCGGCGACCGTGCCGACGCCGACCTCCGACACCAGCTTGACGTGCACGCGCGCGGCCGGGTTGGCGTTCTTCAGGTCGTGGATGAGCTGCTTGAGGTCCTCGATCGAGTAGATGTCGTGGTGCGGCGGCGGCGAGATCAGGCCCACGCCCGGGGTGGAATACCGCGTCTTGGCGATCCAGGGGTAGATCTTGTTCCCGGGCAGCTGGCCGCCCTCCCCCGGCTTGGCCCCCTGGGCCATCTTGATCTGCAGGTCGTCGGCGTTGACCAGGAACTCGCTGGTGACCCCGAACCGCCCGCTGGCGACCTGCTTGACCGCCGAGCGCCGCAGGTCGCCGTTGGCATCGGGGATGAACCGGTCCGCGTCCTCGCCGCCTTCGCCGGTGTTGGACCTGGCGCCCAGCCGGTTCATCGCGATCGCCAGGGTCTGGTGAGCCTCGGCCGAGATCGACCCGTAGGACATCGCCCCGGTAGCGAACTTCCGCACGATGCTGGAAACAGGTTCAACATCTTCTATCCGAACGGGCCGGGGTGCGTCCTCGGAGTCCGGCGATCCGGCGTCGGTGTCGACGCCCCGGATGCGCAGCAGCCCGCGCAGCGTCATCAGCCGCCGCGACTGGTCNNCCGTCGCGCCGCCACTGGTACTCACCGCCGGTGGCCAGCCGCTGGTACGCCGTCGCCGCACCCGCCGCGAGGGCGCGGTGGGTCCGCAGGTGGGTCTCTTCGGCCAGGGCGTCGAAGCCGACTCCGGACAGGCGCGACGTGGTGCCGGCGAAGCAGGTGTCGATGACCTCAGCGCCCAGGCCGATGGCCTCGAAGATCTGNNTAGGAGGCGACGGTGGACACGCCCATCTTGGACATGATCTTCAGCAGGCCCTTGCCGAGGGCCTTGAGCAGGTTGGCCTCGGCCTTGTTCTCCGTCATCCCGGTGATGACCTCACGCCGGACCAGGTCCCGGACCGAGGAGATGGCCAGGTACGGGTTGACGGCGGCGGCCCCGTAGCCGATGAGCAGCGCCACGTGGTGGCACTCGCGCACGTCCCCGGCCTCCACGATCAGGCCGACCTGCGTCCGCGACTTGCCCTTGATCAGGTGGTGGTGCACCGCGCCGGTCAGCAGCAGCGACGGGATCGGGATGAGGGTGGCTGGCTCGGGCCCGGGCCGCATGCGGTCGGACAGGATGATGAGGCGGGCGCCGGAGGCGATCGCCGCATCGACCTCGGCGCAGATCCTGGCGAGCGCGGCCCGCAGGCCCTGCCCGCCGCCGCGCGGGTCGTAGCGGCCGTCCACCACGTGCGACGCGAAACCGGGCAGGTTGCCCTCGTCGTTGATGTGCACGATCTTGGCCAGGTCGTTGTCGCTGATCACCGGGAACGGAAGCACGATCTGACGGCAGGACGCCGGCACCGGTTCCAGCAGGTTCTGCTCGGGCCCCGTGCTCGTGCCGAGCGAGGTGACGAGCTCTTCCCTGATCGCGTCGAGCGGCGGGTTGGTCACCTGGGCGAACAGCTGGGTGAAGTAGTCGAACACCAGCCGCGGCCGGTCTGACAGCACCGCGACCGGCGTGTCCGTGCCCATCGACCCGACCGGCTCGGCCCCGGTCCTGGCCATCGGCGCCAGGATGATCCGCAGCTCCTCCTCGGAGTAGCCGTGCAGCCGCTGCAACTTTATAGGGTCTGCTTCTTCGGTGTTTTCCCCCGGGGGACGACCCCCCGGTGACCCCCCGTTCGGGGGGACTACCCGTCCCCCCGGCCCCCCCTGGCCCCCGTTGGGGGGGGCTTCCTGGGCCTGGGGCCTGTCGGGGAGGTCGTCGAGGTGGATGAGGCCGGCGTGCAGCCAGTCCTGGTAGGGGTGCTCGGCGGCCAGGGCTTCCTTGACTTCCTCGTCCTCGACGATGCGGCCCGCCGCGGTGTCGGCCAGGAAGACACGGCCCGGCTGCAGCCGGCCCTTCCTGATCACCGTGGCCGGGTCGATGTCGAGCACGCCGACCTCGCTGGCCAGCACGACCAGGCCGTCGCTGGTGACCCAGTACCGGCCCGGCCGCAGGCCGTTGCGGTCAAGGACGGCGCCGATCACCGAGCCGTCGGTGAACGCGATCAGCGCGGGGCCGTCCCACGGCTCCATCAGCGCGGCGTGGTACTGGTAGAACGCGCGGCGCTCCGCGCTCATCTCCTCGTGGTTCTCCCACGGTTCTGGGATCATCATGAGCACCGCGTGCGGCAGCGACCGGCCGCCCATGTGCAGCAGTTCCAGGCACTCGTCGAAGCTGGCCGAGTCGCTGCCGTTGGCGTCGAGCACGGGGAACAGCCGCTCGATCCCCTGCCCGTCGCGTGAGTCAGGGATCAGGGCGCTGCCCAGCATCGCTTCCCTGGCCCGCATCCAGTTGCGGTTGCCCTTGACCGTGTTGATCTCGCCGTTGTGGGCCACGTAACGGTAAGGATGAGCCAGCGGCCAGGACGGGAAGGTGTTGGTGGAGAACCGGGAGTGCACCAGCGCGAGCGACGAGCCGTACCGGGGATCGGACAGGTCCGGGAAGAACGGCTCGAGCTGCGGCGCGGACAGCATCCCCTTGTACACGATGGTGCGGGACGACAAGCTGGCGAAGTAGACGCCGATCTCCCGCTCGGCGCGCTTGCGCAGGCAGAACGCCATCCGTTCGAGCTCCATGCCGCGCTCGCCCTCCGCGCCCGCGACAAACAGCTGCAGGACGTCAGGCAGCACCGCCCGGGCGCCGTCCCCGCACGCGGTGATGTCGAACGGGACCTCGCGCCAGCCGACGATCGTCAGCCCCTCGGCCGCGGCCAGCCGTTCGACGGCCGGTGTCACCAGCCACCGTTCGGCAGAAAAAAAGGCCATGCCAGCCGCGTACAAACCGGCTTCCGGCAACTCGAAACCGCACGAGGCGCGGAAGAACTCATCGGGCATCTGGGTCAGGATCCCCGCCCCGTCCCCGGTACCCGGGTCGCCCCCCTGGGCGCCCCGGTGCTCCAGATTGCAGAGCACCCGCAGAGCCTTTGCCACCACATCGTGGCCGCCGCGACCGGACAGGTCCGCGACGAAACCGACGCCACACGCGTCGTGCTCAAACCGGGGGTCGTAAAGGCCAGCCGCCGCCATGCGCTCTCCTGTCGTCTCTCGAAAACGCCACTTCAGTGCGCTTGGGACGACACTGGCCCTGTTACATAGACATTACATCACCGGACGAATCCTCTACCAGGGCCCGCTTCGGGTATGCGCGTGCCGGCGGTCTGCGCCGTGGTCTGGTCAGGTACATTCCCGCCATCGCCAGGACGAAAACCGCCATATCGCCCAGGGCACCGTAGCGCATACCCAGCACCTGCGGCAACGGGCCGACCCGCAACAACTCCACCCAGCAGCCGCCGGCTCCGTACGCCGCCGCGCACAGCAGGAAGGTTCGCTCACCGCTGAGCGCGAACCGCCGGGCGGCCCAGATCACCGCGAAGCCCAGCGCGGCATCCCAGAGCGACTGGTACAAGAACACGGGCTGGAACGTGGCGTAGTTCTCATACCCCGGCACCCGGTGCTCGGGCGAGATNNCCGCCGATGGCCAGGCCGAACGCGACCGCGGGCGCGGCCGCGACCGCGACCGGTCCGAGCCGCACGCCCGCCCGCCGGCAAGCGACCCACGCCCCGGCGGCGCCCAGCGCGACGGCACCGGGAACGCCGATCGCGGCCACTCCCGCCGCCGCGGCGTGCCACAGCCGGGACGCATGGGCGAGGTCGTGCGTGCTTTCGAGCAGGATCGCGTGGGCGAGGGCGCCCGCCAGGCCGAAGGGGATGGCCCAGGCGGCCACGTCGAGGATGATCCCGGCTTCGCCGCCGGAGCGCCGGTACCTGCGGCTGGCCACCACGACGGCCACGATGATCCCGGCGATGACGCACAGCGCGTACGCCCGGACCGATAGCGGCCCGAGCCGCCAGGCCGCGTGGCCTGGGCTCGGAATCGACGCGAGCGCCATCTTGCGACACTACTCGCTCGGGCGCAGGTCAGCCTAGGAAGACGCTGTTCTGCGTACTCCCGCAGAAAGCTCGGCGGTAAGGTCCCTGACCGCCGCTAGCCCCTGGCCTGCCTGCGGACGGCCAGCGGCGCCGTCAGCGGCCCCGTCATCGGCCCCGTCACCGGCTGGGAACAGGCGGCGGACGAAGGCGGAACCCACGATCACCCCGTCGGCGAAGGCCGCGACCTGCGCGGCCTGGACGCCGTTGCTGACGCCGAGCCCGACGGCTACCGGCAGGTCGGTGTGCTCGCGAATCCGCGTGACCAGTCCGGACGCGTCCCCGCTGACCGCGTCCCTGGTACCGGTGATGCCCATCAGCGAGGCCGCGTAGACAAAGCCGCGGCAAGCGGCGGTGATCTTGGCTATCCGCTTATCCGTGGAGCTGGGCGCGACCAGGAACACCCGGTCCAGGCCGTGGGCGTCGGAGGCCTCAAGCCACGGACCCGCCTCTTCCACGGTGAGGTCGGGGGTGATCAGTCCCGAGCCGCCCGCGGCGGCCAGGTCGCGGGCGAAGGCATGGACGCCGTACCGGTCAACCGGATTCCAGTAGGTCATGATCAGGACGGCGATGCCCTGGGCCGCGACCGCCTCGACCGTGCGGAGCACGTCGGCCACCTTCGTCCCGCCCACCAGCGCCCGGTGCACCGCTTCGGCGATCACCGGGCCGTCCATCAGCGGGTCGGAGTACGGCAGGCCGATCTCGATGATGTCCGCCCCGGCCTCGCCCATGATCCGGGCGGCCTCGATGGCACCGTCCACGGTGGGGAACCCGGCCGGCAGGTAGCCGACGAGGGCGGCACGGTTATCCGCGCTGGCCTTGCCGAAGGCCACCGTGACCGCGCTGGCGGTGGACGTCATCGCCGTCACACCCCGAACCACTTGGACGCGGTGTCCACGTCCTTGTCGCCGCGGCCGGACAGATTAACCACGATGAGGCCGCCGGGACCGAGCTCGCGGCCGATATCGAGCGCGCCGGCCAGCGCGTGCGCCGACTCGATGGCCGGGATGATGCCCTCGGTGCGGCACAGCACCGAGAACGCGTTCATGGCCTCGGCGTCGGTCACGGCGCGGTACTCCGCCCGGCCGGTTTCCATCAGCCAGACGTGCTCCGGGCCGACGCCCGGGTAGTCCAGGCCCGCTGAGATGGAATGGGTGCTGCGGGTCTGGCCCTCGTCATCTTGCAGCACGAAGGTGCGCATGCCGTGCAGCACGCCCGCCGAGCCGCCGGTCAACGTCGCGGCGTGGCGGCTGGTGTCCACGCCGTCGCCGCCCGCCTCGCAGCCGATCAAGCGGACCCCGGCGTCCGGGATGAACGCGTGGAAGATGCCGATGGCGTTGGAGCCGCCGCCGACGCACGCGATCACCGCGTCGGGCAGCCTGCCGGTGGACTCGCACACCTGCTCGCGCGCCTCCAGGCCGATCACCCGCTGGAAGTCCCTGACCATCATCGGGAACGGGTGCGGGCCACCCACCGAGCCGATGCAGTAGTGGGTGTAAGCGACCGTGGTCACCCAGTCGCGGAACGCCTCGTTCATGGCGTCCTTGAGCGTGCGGGTGCCCGCCGTGACCGGGATGACCTCGGCCCCGAGCATGCGCATCCGGGACACGTTCAGCGCCTGCCTGCGGGTGTCTTCCTCGCCCATGTAGACGGCGCAGTCCAGGCCGAGCAGCGCGCACGCGGTCGCCGTGGCCACGCCATGCTGGCCGGCTCCGGTTTCCGCGATCACCCGCGTCTTGCCCATCCGCTTGGCCAGCAGCACCTGGCCGAGCACATTGTTGATCTTGTGTGACCCGGTGTGGGTGAGGTCCTCCCGCTTCAGCAGCACCGTGCAGCCGCCGGCCTGCTCCCCGAATCGCTTCGCCTCGGTGAGCAGCGTGGGGCGCGCGGCGTAGCCGCGGAGCAGCCCGTCGAGCTCGGCCCGGAACGCCTGATCCTTGCGGGCTTGCTCGTAGGCCACCGTCAGTTCGTCCAGGGCGGCCATCAGGGCTTCGGGGGCGAACCGCCCGCCGTAGGCGACACCGGGAGCCGCCGCGGCCGCGGCCGCCTGCGCGCCGCGGACCGCTTCGACGGCTCCGACCACGAAATGTCCGGAGGTATCGGGGACCGGGGCGATGTCAGGCTCAGCTGGCCTGGCGTGCTGGTCCGCCCCGCCGGTCACCGCGGTAGCGGTTTCCGTCATTCTCTTTCACCTCGCAGTGCGGGGTGCGAGCCCGCGGTCACCAGGTCGGCGACAGCACACCGCGGGTCTTTCTCGGTGACCAGGCTCTCGCCGACGAGGACGGCGTCGGCGCCGGACGCGGCATAGGCGAGCAGGTCGCGCGGGCCGCGGACGCCAGACTCAGCCACCTTAACGATGCCATCGGGTATCCGGCTCGCCATCCGGCCGAAAATGCCGCGGTCCACCTTCAGCGTGGCCAGGTTCCGCGCGTTGACGCCGATCACGGTCGCGCCCGCGTCCAGAGCCCGGTCAAGTTCGGCTTCGGCGTGCACTTCCACCAGCGGGAGCAGGCCGATCGAGACCGCCCGTTCCACCAGCGAAACCAGCGCGCTCTGCTCCAGCGCGGCCACGATCAGCAGCACCACATCCGCGCCGTGGGCGCGGGCCTCCCAGAGCTGGTAGGAGCTGACCACGAAGTCCTTGCGCAGCACCGCCACCTGAACGGTCCGGCGCACCGCGTCTAGGTCCTCCAGCGATCCGCCGAACCGCCGCGATTCGGTCAGCACGCTGATGATCTTCGCGCCGCCGGCTTCGTAGTCCGAGGCCAGCGCGGCCGGATCGGCGATCGTCGCCATCTGACCGCGGGACGGGCTAGCCCGTTTGACCTCGGCGATCACGGTAACGCCTTCTGCCTTCAGCGCGGCCATCGCATCCCGCGGTGACGGCGCACGCCGCGCCATCTCCTTCAGATGATCTAGAGAGACACGCCTTTGCCGTTCGGCGAGATCGGCGCGTACGCCGTCTAGGATCTCGTCGAGCACACTCACGCGGTTATATCGTCCCCTCAAAATCGGTACTGTTGCGCCACCGATCGTAGCCCGGCCGCCCTTGTGCCTTTGTTACTGACCCCCCAGTAGCGGTGTTACTGACCCCCCAGCAGAGGTGCTATCGCGTAGCCTGCGCCACGGACGGTCCTGATCACCACGGCCGACCCGATCTTGGCCCGGAGCTGGGCGATATACACGTCAGCGGCCCGGTCGCCGGCGCTCTCATGACCGGCGGCGGCGAGCAGGCTCCGCCGGGACAGGACCCGGCCCTGGCCGTCCATCATGGCCGCGAGGATCGCGAACTCGGTCGCGGTCAGCGGTACCGGCCGGCCGTCCGTGATCGCGGCACGACCCCGGATATCCAGCCACAGCCTGGCTGCATCCTGGCCGCCGGGCGCGGGCAGGCCCGATGCCGCGGCCAGTCGCGCCAGGGCCCGGTCGGCGCGGGCTTTTTCGGCCAGCACGTCGCGAACCATGGCCACCAGCTGCCGCGGACTGAAGGGGCGGGCCAGCCAGCGGCACGCGCTCGCCCGGGCCAGCCCGCGCGGCCTGGGGCCGGCCACCAGGAAGGTGACCGGCGTCCGCAGGGCACGGCGGATGTTCCTGGCGTCCAGGCCGGGCATGGTCAGGTCGAGCACCGCCGCGGCATCGGGACCATGGGTCAGCTCGGCCACGGCCACCTCCGGGGTGGTCACCAGCCGGACCCGCAGCCCGTCCCGGCGCAGGTAGCGAGCTGACATCTCGGCGACTTCGGGCTCGTGCTCAGCCAGGAGCACCGACACGGGCCCGGCGTCAGGTACGGGTCCCGCCATCGAGTGAGTCCGCATGGGCGGCTGGGTCCGCCGCGACCGCGCCGCCCTCTAGCGTCGGGTCGACGTCCCGGTTCAGCGACTCCCACATGGTCGCGGAGCTGTGCTGGTCCGGGGGGGCGACCCCCCGGAGCCCCCCGCTTCTGGGGGGGCTGCCCGCCCCCCCAGACCCCCCTGGGGACCCCCCTGCGGGGGTCCGGTCGAAGCGGGCTGACATGACGGGCCAGCGCGTTCCTCTGGTGATGGTGGCCAGGCCCGCCAGGATGATCGCGAGGGCACCGATGACGGCGACCGCGCGCCACTGCGCGCCGACCATGACGGCATGCCCCGAGGAGCCCGCGATGACGATCGCATGGGTGGCATCGCCGGGTGAGGTGCCGCTCGTGGTGGATCCGCCCACGGCGCCGTCGGAGGCGTTCGCCTGGGCCGCGGCGATGACGGACGATGCCCGTACCCCGGCCGTGGCGGCCGCCGCGGTGCCTGCGCCGAGAATGGCCAGCAGGGCGCCGGCCACGCGCCTGGCCACGGACTTGGTGGCGATCACGGCGGCCAGGCAGGCCAGCGCGGCCAGCGCGAGCGCGGTCGCGAGCGGGACAAGCTCCTGACCGGTGACGGAGAAGTCCTGCTCGGGCAGCGGCCGCGGCGCCACGAAGATGGCGTGCGCCCACGGCTGCCGCACGGCGAGCACCACCAGCCCGGCCCCGACGGCGCCGAGCAGCAGCACCAGCGTGAATTCCCTGCGCATCACGGACATCTCAGGTCACTGAATCTTTCATGTCGCCGGCCAATGCCTCTAGCACGTCGGCGTCGAAGCAGGTCCGGTCGCCGGTGTGGCAGGCCGCGCCGACCTGGTCGACCTTGACCAGCANNGTGGTGAGGGTGCGATGCAGTGCCTCGTCGTCCATCCAGCCGAGCATCAGCACTTCGCCGGTGTCGTACTGCTGGGCGATCGCCGCGATCAGGCCGGAGGCGTCTCGCTTCAGCCGGGCGGCGATGGCGGGGTCAAGCATCGTGTCCTCATTTCCGTTGCCGCGGGGTCCGTCTCACGGAGGCGGGGGCTAGCACTGCCTGGTGACTTCGCCAGACTAGCAATCGCGCCTACCATCAGCGGGTGAGCTACTCCCGAGAAGAGCGCCTCGCCCTGTGCGCGCTGCTTGAGAAGACCGGCCCGGACGGGCCGACGCTATGCGAAGGCTGGAACACCGGCGATCTCGCGGCGCACCTCGTGCTGCGCGAGCGCAGGCCAGATGCGGCGGCCGGCATCCTGGGCGGTCCGCTGGCCGGATACACGGCGCGGATCCAGAACCGGATCAGGGAGCGGACGCCTTTTCCTGACCTGGTGGAGATGATCAGGTCAGGGCCGCCGCGGCTGTCGGTGATGGCGATCCCCGGCGTGGACGAGCGCGCCAACGCGGTGGAGTTCTTCGTGCACCACGAGGACGTCCGGCGCGCCGCAGCTGACTGGGAGCCGAGGGATATCACCAGCGGGGAATCCGCCATGCTGTGGCAGCGGCTGCGGACGGCGAGGTTCATGCTCCGCAAGGCCCCGGTCGGGGTCGAACTGGCCCGGGACGACATCGAAACGGGCCAGGGCGCGGACCGCCCGGCGTTCCGCATCACGGCGAAGAACGCGACCCCCGCGGTCACCGTCATCGGCAGCCCGGCCGAACTCACCATGTGGGTGATGGGCCGCAGCACCAGGGCGAGAGTCCGATTCGACGGAATCGAGCCCGCGGTGACCAAGCTCACCATGGCGAGCTGGCGCTAAGCCGAACGGCGGGTAATCCCGGCCCGCAGTCTCAGGTGCCCATCTCGCGTTTCATCCTGGCCAGCTCGTCGTCGATGTCCTGCGTGTTGGACCGGGATGGCGGGGCGGGGTAGGAGGTCGCGACGGGCTCGACGTCGGTCCGGGGCAGAGACCGGCTGGATTTGGGCTCGCGCTTGGGCTCGCGGACCTCGCGCTCAGCGCGCTTGCGGGAAATCTGCTTGCCTGAGCGAGCCACTTTAATGGCGACGGCGAGCGCGCCCGCCACCAGCGCGGCGATCACGATGAACTCTACCGCGTGCAGGACGAAGCCGACCACTGCCCAACCGATGATGAGCGCGATCAGAATGCCGACTCCGACGGCGGCCACCTTGAACCAGCGCATCTGCCGCTTCCTCTCTCGACAGGAGCCGCGATAGCTCCAGTCCCCCCAAAAAACTGCACCCGAGGGGTTGTCCCCCTCTCGCGATATTACCTGACTGCCACCCACGCGCCGAGCGCCGAATGAGCCTGGCCACTACGCTAGTGGCCATGCATGCACTCGGCATTGACATTGGCGGCACCGGCATCAAAGGAGCACCCGTCGACGTGGCCACGGGCAAGCTTCTCGCCCCCCGGCAGAAGATCGCCACGCCCCGCCCGGCTGTGCCCGACGCGGTGGCGGACGTGGTGAAGCAGCTCACCACCTCGTTCAAGTGGTCAGGGCCAGTCGGCATCACCTTCCCTGGCGTGGTCATCGACGGCGTGATCAGGACCGCCGCTAACCTCGACCCGGCCTGGATCGGACTGGATGCCGGTGAACTGTTCGGCAAGGCCACCGACAGCGCGGTCCGGGTGCTCAATGACGCCGACGCGGCCGGCGTGGCCGAGATGACGTTCGGCGCGGGAGTCGGCGAGACGGGCACCGTGCTGATGCTGACCTTCGGCACCGGTATCGGCAGCGCCCTGTTCACCCAGGGCGTGCTGGTGCCGAACACCGAGTTCGGGCACATCGAGATCCACGGTCACGACGCCGAGTCGCGCGCGTCGGAGCATGCCAAGGAGCTGCACGACCTGAGCTGGGGCAAGTGGGCCGGGCGGGTCGATGAGTACCTGCAGCACGTGGAGGCGACGCTCTCGCCGAGCTTGTTCATCGTCGGCGGCGGCATCAGCAAGGAGTCGGAGAAGTGGGTGCCGCGGCTGACCGGTATCCGCGCCCGCATCGTGCCCGCCACCCTGCTTAACGACGCCGGCATCGTGGGTGCCGCGATGGCCACCGCGAGCACCGCCGCCCCCGACACCTCCGGCGCCACCGGCACCGGCAACTAGCCCCGCCCGCCACCCCCGTGTGGTGCCACCCTGCGGACTAGTTTTCAACATCGTGGCCAGTTTCGGGCGTATATGACCGTTTCTGGCCCGGATCATGGAAACTGCGGTCAGCGAACGGGGTGGCCGGCGCCGCGGAGGGCATTTTTGACTTCGGTGATGCGCAGGGTGCCGAAGTGGAACACGCTGGCGGCCAGCACCGCGTCCGCTCCGGCGTCGACGGCGGGAGCGAAGTGGGCCAGCGTGCCCGCGCCGCCGCTGGCGATCACCGGGACGGTGACCACGGCGCGGACGGCGCGGATCAGTTCCAGGTCGAAGCCGATGGTGGTGCCGTCCGCGTCCATCGAGTTCAGCAGGATCTCCCCCGCGCCGAGCTGGACGGCCCGCCGGGCCCAGTCCACCGCGTCGATCCCGGTGCCGACCCGGCCGCCGTGCGTGGTCACCTCAAAGAAGTGCTGGCCCGGGGGGGCGACCCCCCGGAACCCCCCGAGCACGGGGGGGCTACCCGCCCCCCCGTTCCCCCCCGGCGACCGGCGCGCGTCGACGGACAGGACGACGCACTGCGATCCGAAGCGCTCCGCCGCCTCGGCGAGCAGGTCGGGCCGGGCGATGGCGGCGGTGTTGAGCGAGACCTTGTCCGCGCCGGCCCGCAGCAGCCGGTCCACATCCGCCACGCTGCGCACGCCGCCGCCTACCGTCAGCGGGATGAAGACCTGCTCGGCGGTGCGCCGCACCACGTCGTACATCGTGTCGCGGCCGCCGCTTGACGCGGTGATATCGAGGAACGTCAGCTCGTCGGCGCCTTCGGCGTCATAGAAGGCGGCCAGTTCGACCGGGTCCCCCGCGTCCCGCAGCTCGCGGAAGTTCACTCCCTTGACCACCCGGCCGCCGTCGACGTCCAGGCAGGGGATGACCCGGACCGCGACGGTCATCCCGACACCTCGGCCAGGGCTTCCTCCAGGGTGAACGCGCCTTCGTACAGGGCGGTGCCGACGATCGCGCCTTCCACCCCCAGCGGTACCAGCGAGGCTATCGCGCGCAGGTCGGCCAGGCTGGACACTCCCCCGCTGGCCACCACCGGCGCCGGCGTGCGCGCGCACACGTCACGGAGCAGGGCCAGGTTGGGACCGCGCAGCATGCCGTCCTTGAGGACGTCGGTCACCACGTACCTGGCGCAGCCTTCGGCGTTGAGCCGGTCGAGGGTCTCGAAGAGCTCGCCGCCTTCGGCGGTCCAGCCGCGGGCCGCCAGCCGGGTTCCCCTGACGTCCAGGCCCACCGCGACGCGGTCGCCGTGCCGGGCGATAACCGAACGTACCCAGTCCGGGTTCTCCAGCGCCGCGGTGCCGATGTTGACCCTGGTGCACCCGGTGCCGAGCGCGCGGGCCAGCGTGTCGTCGTCCCTGATGCCGCCGGACAGCTCGACGAAGACGTCCAGGTGACGCACCACGTCCGCGAGCAGGTCCGCGTTCGACCCGCGGCCGAACGCGGCGTCCAGGTCCACCAGGTGGATCCAGGACGCACCGGCCCGCTGCCAGGCCAGCGCCGCCTCCATCGGGTCACCGTAGCTGCTCCCGCTGCCCGCCACCCCCTGGACGAGCTGGACGGCGTGCCCGTCGGTGACGTCGACCGCGGGCAGCAGGGTCAGCGCGTTGAGATCGGACACGGGGCCTCCAGCCAAGTCACTGAGCATCCAGCCAAGTTACGGAGCATCCAGCCAGGTCACAGGGATCGCAGCCAGTTGGACAGCAGCGCGGCGCCGGCGTCACCGGACTTCTCCGGATGGAACTGAGTCGCGGCCAGCACCCCGTCCCCCTGCTCGACCGCGGCGGCGAACGGCTCGCCGTGCTCGGTCCAGGAGATGCGGGCGCCCGTCGCGGCGAGCTCGCCGGCCCCGTGCGACCGGAGCGCGTAGGAGTGGACAAAGTAGAACCGCGCCTCCGGCGAGAGGCCGGCGAAAAGCACCGAACCGGGCGCCGCGGAGACCGTGTTCCAGCCCATATGCGGCAGCACATCGGCATCGAGCCGCTCCACCGTGCCCGGCCAGGCCCCGCAGCCTTCGGTCCAGATGCCGTGCTCCACCCCGGCGGCGAACAGGACCTGCATGCCCACGCAGATGCCGAGCACCGGGCGGCCGAGCTCGATCCGCCGGGCGATGAGCTTGTCGCCGCCGACCGCCCGCAGGCCGGTCATGCAGGCCGCGAACGCGCCCACGCCGGGAACGGCGAGCCCGTCGCACTCCAGCGCCGCGTCCGGATCGGCGGTCACCTCGACGCTGGCGCCGACCCGTTCGAGCGCGCGCTGCGCGGAGCGCAGGTTTCCCGACCCGTAGTCGAGCACGACCACGCGGGAGGTCACGAGAGCACGCCCTTGGTGCTCGGGATGCCGCCGGCCCGCGGATCCGGGGCCGCCGCCGTGCGCAGGGCCCGCGCGACCGCCTTGAACTGGGCTTCCACGATGTGGTGCGGGTTCCGGCCCTCGATCACCCGCACATGCAGGCAGATCCCGGCGGAAAACGCCAGGGACTCGAAGATGTGCCTGGTCAGCGTGGTGTCGTAGGTGCCGATCAGCGGCGCCATGCCGGCTGGCTCATGGTGCACCACGTAGGGCCGCCCGGACAGGTCCACGGCCGCCTGCACCAGCGTCTCGTCCAGCGGGATGAGGGCATCACCGAACCGGGCGATACCGCTCTTGTCGCCCAGCGCTTCCCGCAGCGCCTGGCCGAGCGTGATCGCGGTGTCCTCGACGGTGTGGTGCGCGTCGATCTCGGTGTCGCC
>PMOU01000279.1 GCA_003161205.1 Actinomycetota bacterium
CCTGGCTCACGCGAGTTTCCTTCCGTCCTTGTTGGCTAGGTGCCCGGGCTAGCTAGGTGCCCGGGCGGGCTAGGTGCCTGGGCTGGCACTCGACTACATACCGGCCGGAGGACTGCGGGCCGGCGGCGGCGACGTCGAGGCCGGCTCGGCGGGCGAGCTCTGTGAACTGGGTGAGCGTGCTGGTCTTGCCGCCTGCGACCAGCATGTCGATGCCCAGGGACCGCGGCTCTTCGTCGGCCGAGACGCCGCCGAGGACAGCAATTCTCCCGCCGGGACGGGCGGCCTCGGCGCAGCGGCGCAAGATGGCCACGGTCGGCTCATCCGGCCAGTCGTTGAGCACGCTCTTCAGCACGTACAGATCGGCCCCGGCGGGCAGGGGGTCGAAGAAGCTCTGTCCGTGGACTGTCACCCGGTCGGCGACTCCGAATTCCGCCAGGGTCTCGCCGGCCCGGGCGACCGTGCCGGGCAGGTCGACGAGGATACCCCGCGCCCGCGGGTGGCGGCGGAGCAGCGAGGCCAGCAGGGCGCCGGTGCCCCCGCCGACATCGACGACGGTCCGGACGGAATCCCAGCCGCCGCTGAGCTCGATGTCGTAGTCGGGGACACCGTGCCCGGCGAGTCCCATGAGCGCGTCGAAGTCGGCCGCGATCCGCGGGTGCGCGGCCAGGTCATCCCAGAACGGCCGGCCGAATACCTGCTGGTAGGCCGGCTCGCCGGTGCGGACGTAGTCGAGCAGCGTTCCCCAGGTGTGCGCCATCCGGCCGCCGATGCCGGTCAGGTCGATAAAGCGGCTCGGGTCCGCCAGCTCCTGCGCCGCCCGGTTGCACGAGAACTGCCCGGGCGAGTCCGCCGCGAACACGCCGCACGAAACGAGGTGGCTGAGGACGGCGTGCAGGGCGTCCTGGTCGCATCCGGCCACCGCGGCCAGGTCACCGATGTCGTGGTGGCCGGCCGAGATGAGTTCAGGGATGTGCAGGGTGGCAGCTACCCGCAGGCACCAGGGAGTCGTCAGGTCCAGAAGCTGGTCCAGGTCCACCCGGTCATCGGTAACGCGGCCGTCAGTAGTCATGCTGAGCGCCCTGGTCCGCAGCCGTGCGCCATTTCGGCCGGTCTTCTACCATCGTGACGTGACCCTCCTGTTCTCGCCGCTGCGACCAGCGCTTGCCTGGTCAGCTTCGATCTTGCCAGCTGCCGGCGGCCGGAGTCTTGGCGAAAAGGGACACCGGCGCGGGCCGGACCGCCCAGGGCGGGGCTAGGGCCGTGACTGTCGTCGTCCGCCGGCCCGCACCGCCGCTGAGCGGGCTGGTGCAGGCGATCATCTACCGGGCCGGAGAGCAGCCGCGGACGTCGGTCGAGAAAATCTTGCCGGGCCCCGATACCGGCTTGTGGGTGAACCTGAACCGTGACGCGTTCCGGTCCTTCGCCACTACGGACCAGGACAGTGTCGGCCGCGTCACCCAGGTGCCGGGCGCCATGGTCTCCGGGCCGACGAGCCGTGCTTCGGTGATCGAATTCGAGCAGGGCCACGCCCATGTGTCGGTGACCTTCACGCTGGGCGCCGCCAGTCGCTTCGTCGGGCCGGCGCTGGCGGCGGCGCGAGACGAACTGGTGCCGCTAGAGCTCCTGTGGAAAGGCGACGGCGCCTACCTGCGTGAGCAGCTCCTGGCGGCCAGGACACCGCAGGACGCGCTGGGGGTGATGGAAGCCGCGCTGCTGCGGCAGCTGAGCGGTCCGCTCGCGCGCGACCCGGCCGTCATCGCCGCCGCCCGCGCGCTTTCCCGCGGGACCGGAGTCGGGGAGGTATCGCGTGACCTGGGCCTGCTGCCGCGGACCCTGCGCCGGCGGTTCACCGCTCAGGTGGGCCTGACCCCGAAGCGCTTCGCCCGGGTGCAGCGGATGCAGCGGCTCGTCCGCGAGCTCGACGGGCACACTGAGGCCGACTGGGCCGCCATGGCCGCCCGGCACGGCTACGCCGACCAGCCGCACCTCGCCGACGAGTTCCGGGCGCTCGCGGGCGTCACCCCGGGTGAGTACTTGCGGTCCCGCGTCAACGGCCCCAACCACTTGCGGGCCCCGTCCCATGACCGCTCCGCGTGACCAGGACCGGAGCTCGGCGACCGGGTGTTAGACGCGGGACGCGGTCAGGCGGTCGCGGGCGGCGGCGAGCTGAGTGCGGAAGCGCTCGTAGTCGCTGAGTTCGCGGCCGACGGGGGCCAGGACCAGGTCATTGGCGACCGCGGAGACCCGGGCCATGATGGCGTGCAACGCCAGTTCACGCTCGCGATCGGCCGCGAGTACCACCATGTTCCGGCACCACGACGAAACCAGCCAGCCCAGCAACAGCAGCGCCGCGACCATGACCCCGAGCCACGGCGTCAGGGACACGTCACTGATCAGCGACGGGGGCTTGTGCAACGCGTGGGACTCACCGAACGCCAGGATGAGCGCGATCCAGACCAGGCCCGCGAGTGTCAGCAGCATGAGCAGCCACTGCGCGAACGCGGTCAGCCGCCACCACCCGGTCACCTTGTCGCGGCGCGGCAGTCCGTGCGCGACCGCCACGCCGAGGGCCGCCTGGGCCGCATCCGCCTGGGACCGCGCGGCCGCCAGCACCGTCCGGCTCCATGGCTCCGGCAGCGAACCGCCCACCTCGGCAGCGAACACCGTGATGGCGTTGTCGATGTCAGATTGCTGTGCCTGCACGGCATCAGCAGGATCCGCAGCCGGCACCGTGCGGGCCGGCGCCTGACCACGCAGCCGCGCGACCAGCCGCGCCGGAGGCCAGCCGATATAGCTGGCCGCGGCGCGCTCACGGACCCCGTTCAGGGTCTCGGTCACCGCCGCCACCCCGGCCGCCTTGGCGAAGGCGGCCGTCAGCGTACCCGCCGGACCCGCGGGGATGTACCTGGCCGGATCCTCGACGGGCTTGTCCGCGTCCCCGTCCGGCGTCGCGTCTTCCCATGGCGGTCGCGCGGTCAACGGCGGGAGCGTCGGCGCCGCGGTCGTCTGCCATGGCTGCCAGTCACTGACCGCGGCCGGCGGGACCGGAGCTTCGTCGGGGAGTAGCGAGTGCCCGTTCTCGGCGCCCGCGCGTTCCTCCTCGTCCGCCCGCTCCCAGGGCGGGCTGACACCGGCCTGCGCCGACGGGGTTTGGGCAGACAGGATTTGGGCTGGCGGGGTTTGGGCTGGCGCGAGCGCTCCCGGCGGGGGCCATCCGGGCACGGGATCCCCGGCGTAGACGGCGAACCGCTCCAGCAGGGCGTCGACGTCCGCCTCGATCCTCATCGTCGCGGCCTGCCGGGCGGCTACGGCCCTGGCCAGCACCCGGCGCAGCTCGCCTAGGCCCATGCCGGTGGTCCCGGAGGTCACCAGCACCTGATTTTCGGTCAGGCCCTCGGATTCGAGCAGCCGGCGCAGGTCGGACTCGCAGTCGGCGACCTGATCGGGGCTCAGGGTGTCCGCCTTGTTCAGCACCACCGAGACTACGGACGCATGCCCGGCCAGCGGCACCAGGTAGCGCCGGTGCACCGACGCGTCCGCGTATTTGAGCGGGTCGAGCACCCAGACCAGCATGTCCGCCATCTTGACCAGGCGATCGACCAGGGCTGCGGAGCCGGTGACGACCGAGTCGTGGTCGGGCAGGTCGAGCAGGAGCAGGCCGCCCAGCGACGATTCACCCTCATCGAGAGCGCTCGCCCGGCCGTAGCGGTGACGGCGCTGCACGCCGAGCCAGTCGAGCAGCGGTCCGGCCCCGTCCATACCCCACACGCACGCGTGCGAGTGCTTCGTGGTCGGCCTGGTCACCCCCGCCGGCGAAAAGTTCGCCCCGGCCAGGGCGTTGAACAGGGTGGACTTGCCGCTGCCCGTGCCTCCCGCCAGGGCCACCACGGTATGCGACGCGGACATCCGCATCCGCTCGCCCGATCGCCGCAGCAGCAGCTCGGCCTCAGAGAGAAGCTCGGGGCTGAATCCGTCGGATCCGGCCCGGCTGGAACCGATCTTGGTGAGCTCGGTGAGCGAGGCGAGCGTGGCGGGCAGCCGCGCATTCGGCGACCCGGCTACCCCGATCGTGTTCGCTGTCACCTGACCGCCTCAAGCGAGAATTGCGCCTGGTAAAGCCGGACCGCCGCCACATCGTCGCACGATCCGGCCGCGTCGATGACCTCGGCGAACCTGACCAGTTCCTCGTCGAGCAGGAGCCGGACGCGGTCGAGCAGGTCAGCGCGAGCCTTGGTGAAGATCTCGGTCAGCATGACATTGCTCCACACCGATGCCAGGAGCCGCCGTGGCTCGGTGTAGATGCTAGCGCCGTCAGGCTCGGTCGCCGGCGCAGCGGCGCCGGGCGTGTCCTCGCCGAGCATCGCCACCAGGACAACCAGGCTGAGCGCCTCATCATCGAAGGACATCCGCCGGGCCGCGGGCCGCAGGTCCTCGGCTTCCACCAGCCGGGTCAGCTGATCCTGCCACGCCCCGACCGCCCGGGCGGCCCGCAGCACCAGGTCAGGGGACGAGCGGCTGAACATCGCGGTCTGGGCGGCGTCGGCGGCGGTGATCGCGTCCGCGGCCCTGAGGTCAGCGGCCGCCGGATCGCCGGTGCCGCTCTGCCCGCCCGGCCCGAAGACGGATTCGAAGACATGCTTCGCGCGGACGTCGCGGGCCCGTTCCGCGGCGGCGGCCGCCAGCAGCACGGCTCCCGCGGAATCGCCGCGCCAGTTGTCGTGCACGTGCTCGGCGGCGCGGTCGGCGATGGACACGATGAAGGACTCAAGGGCCGACCGAAGCGAGGAGTTGAGCGCCGCGGGCCGCGATGGCCCTCGCCGCGCGCGCTTGCCTTTCCTGCGTCCGCCCTTGGGGGCCTTGACGGCCCAGGCTCCGCGGCGCGGCCGCAGGTCCCCGCCCACCACGCAGTCCTCCCACCGCGCGATCACCTCACCGCGCAGTAGCGCGCCGTTCCGCATGCCGGTGCTGGCCTCGGAGAAGGCGCTCTGGTAGGCCGCCTCGGCGGCGCGGCGCAACTCCGCCCGGAGCGCGACCTGCGCCTCGACGTGCGCGGCTACGGCCGGGACCCTCGTCTTGAACGTGTCGAGCACACCCGACATCGTCTGGGTCAGCACCGCCACCCGGCGGTCCGCCCGGGCCGCGGTATCGGCGAGCCAGTCGCGGATCGGCTGGTAGGCGTCGGGCGGAAGCATCCCGTCGATGAGCGGGACCTCCGGTATGACGAAGCGATCCGCGGCGTCGATCCCGTTGGCGTCGAGCATGGCCGTGAAGTGCTGCACGAGTTCGGTCCGGTACTGCGGGGGAACCCGGGACATCACCACCCCGAGGGAGGCCTTCCGGTCCCGCGCATGCTGCAAGATCTCCCAGACCGGCCCGTCGGCGTAACGGCTGGCGCTGGTCATGAACAGCCACAGATCCGAGGCGTCGAGGAACTGGTACGCGAACTCGTGGTGCGCCTGCACCACCGAGTCGATGTCCGGCGTGTCCAGCAGGGCGATACCCCTGGGCATGCCCTCGCTCGCCGCGAGGACGAGCAGGCCGTCCCGGCCAGGCCGGGCCAGTCCCTCCTGCCTGACGCGCGGCAGCGTCGGCAGGAAATTGTTCTCGGCGAACCAGTCGATCTCGTCGGGATGACAGGCCAGAACCGGGCTGTTGGTCGTCGGGCGGCGCACACCGGTCGCGCTGACGTGCGCGCCGACGATGCTGTTCACCAGCGTTGACTTCCCGGCGCCGGTTGAGCCGACCAGGGCCACCAGGACCGGCGCCGCCGACCGGCGCACCCGGGGNNAGCAGGTAATCATCGATCTGACTGAGGAGCTTGGCGCGTTCGGTCTTGACGTCCGCGGCACCGGAGATCTCGAAGACGAGAGGAACGGCGGCGATCCGTTTCCTGAGGTTCAGCAGGGCGGCTTCGAGCAGCCGCGCGTCGACCCGGACGTGGGGCTGGGGGCCGACGGCGCTTTCCGGCTCGCCTGGCTCGGCGTCCCGGGACTCAGCGTCCGCGGACTCGGCGTCGGCGGCCTCGTCGGGCGCGGGACCCACGGCGGCGGCGGGCTCGGCGTCCGAGTCGGTCTCGGCGACCGNNCGGGCTCGGCGGTTGAGGCGACCTCGGCGGCCGGGACGGAGTCGGGCTCGGCGGCGGACCAGGGCTCAACGGCCGCCTGCTCGTCGTCGGGCGGGGTCTCGTCTTCTCGGTCTTGAGGCGGCTCAGGCGATGGCGGCACGCGAAGGTCCCGGGCCGACGCCTCTGAGTGACCTGGGGCAACCATCACAAGAGTGTCATCCCCGCTTTGCCCCTGACCCTCACCATTATCGGCAACATCACTAGTCTCACGACTCTCGCCAGGATCATTAAGATCAGCAGCCACAGCCGGACCCGCACCGGAATCACCCTGCCTGTCGGCCGCAGGCACCGATGACGCTGCCACGCCCTGACCTTCCATGGTTCGAACGGTCTCCTTAAGCCCATCGAGCTTCCCCGGCTCGAATCCCCTCCAAGCCTCGGGCGGGTCTATTCGGGGCTGGCGGATCCTCCGGGGTTGATCACCTAGCACGCGGAGTTTATCCGCTTCGTCAGACGGTTACATCGCGTATGAGTTCCGTGATCTCGGCAGCGACGTTCACCACGTCGCCTACCACGATGATCGCGGGTGGCCGGACACCTTCCTTCGTGACAAGGCTTTCCACCTGTTTCAGCGTTGAGTTAATTGTGCGCTGCGTCGGAAGAGTACCGTCTGCGATTACCGAAACGGGAGTATCCGGGCTGCGCCCGTGTCGCAGGAGTTCGTCGGCCACCGCGCCGATTCGCTCTACCGCCATCAGCAGCACCAGGGTCCCAGCACCGCGGCCCAGCACCTCCCAGTCGACGGTGGACCGCTTGTCACCAGGCGGGACATGGACCGAGACCACGTGAAAGTCCTGGGCCACGCCGCGGTGAGTGACCGGTATCCAGGCGCTGGCGGGCACGGCCACCGCGCTGGTGACGCCGGGCACGACGGTGACGGGAACGCCGGCCCGCAGGCACGCCAGGACTTCCTCGGCGCCCCGGCCGAAGACAAACGGGTCACCGCCCTTGAGCCGGGCCACGAAACGGCCGGCCCGGGCGTGGCTGATGAGCGCCGCGTTGATGTGCTCCTGGGCCATGGCCCGGCCGTAAGGGATCTTGCTCGCGTCGATGATCTCGACGTCTTCCCGCAGCTCGTCGAGAAGCACCTGGGGCGCGAGGTGGTCCGTGAGCACCACGTCGGCCTCGGCGAGCAGCTGCCGGCCGCGCACCGTGATCAGCCCGGGATCGCCGGGACCGCCGCCGATGATCGCCACTCCAGCGGGGCGGCCGCGTTCGTGCCGCGCGCTCAGCTGGCCAGAACGCAGCCCGCCGACGATCGCGTCCCTGATCGCCGCGCTGTGCCGCGGGTCGCCGCTGAGCACGCCGACCCGGACGTCACCGGCGCGGCCCGAGGCGGGCGTCCACGCGCCCGACGCCCCGGCGTCGTCGGCTCGCACGCACCAGGTCTGCTGCGCTTCGGCGGCCGCGGCGACGGCCTGGTTCACTTCCGGCCGGTCCGTGCACGCGCAGACCAGCCAGGCGCCGGCGCAGTCGCCGGGGGAATATCCTCGCGCCGCCCAGCGGATCCGCCCCGCCGCGGCCAGGTCTTCCAGGGATGCGGTCGCCTTCGGCGAGACGAGGAGTATCTCCGCGCCCGCGTCGAGCAGGGCCGGGATCCGGCGGGACGCCACCGCTCCCCCGCCGGCCACGACGACGCGGCGTCCCTCCAGGCGGAGTCCCAGCAGGTACGGATCCATCGTTCCTCGGTCGGTTAAAGCCTGGTTGATTGAAGCTTGGTCGATTAAGCCTGGTCGGTTACAGCTTGTCAGCCACGCCGGCGGAATCAAAGGTGGCGACATCGCGCAAGGCACGCGCCGCGCTCTGGACCAGGGGAAGGGCCAGCACCGCGCCGGTGCCTTCGCCGAGCCGCAGCCCGAGATCGATGAGCGGGCTCAGCCCCAGGTAGCTAAGGGTAACCGCATGTCCGGGCTCGGCACTGCGGTGCCCGGCGAAGCACGCCCCGATCGCGTCCGGGGCCAGGGCGACGGCGGCCAGCGCGGCGGCCCCCGCGATGACCCCGTCCAGGATCACCGGCACGCGCAGGGCGGCGGCGCCGAGGATGAACCCGGCCAGGGCACCGTGCTCGAAACCGCCGAGCGCCGCGATGACGCCCACCGGGTCGGCGGGGTCGGGCCGATGCCGGGCCAGGCCGCGGCAGACGACCTCGATCTTCCTGGCGTACGTCGCCGCGTCGATCCCGGTCCCCCGGCCGGTCGCCTCGACCGGGTCGGCCCCGGTGAAGGCGCAGATCAACGCGGCGGACGCGGTGGTGTTGGCGATCCCCATATCGCCGGTGACCAGGCAGCGGTTGCCCGCGGCGACCAGGTCACGGGCAATCTCGAGACCAGCCGTCAGCGCCGCCACCGCCTGGTCGCGGGTCATCGCCGGACCCTCGGTGAAGTCCGCGGTCCCCCGCGCGATCTTCCTGGGCAGCAGCCCGGGGACCGGTTCAAGCTCGGCGGCCACGCCCACGTCGACGACCGTGACCTCGGCGCCGGCCTGGGCCGCGAACGCGTTGACCACCGCGCCGCCAGCCAGGAAGTTGGCGACCATCTGGGCGGTCACCTCCTGCGGCCAGGGGCTGACGCCCTGGGCGTGCACGCCGTGGTCGGCCGCGAAGACCGCGACGCAGGCCGGCTCGGGGAGCGGCGGCGGGCAGCAGCCGGCCAGGCCCGCCAGCCGCACGGACACCTCTTCGAGCAGGCCAAGCGAGCCGCGCGGCTTGGTCATCCGGTCCTGCCGTTCGCGCGCGGCAGCCATCGCGCCGGCGTCGGGCGGGGCGATCGCGGCGATCGCTTCGGCCAGCGGGTCCACTGGTTCCTCCCCAGGCAATCCGCGGTGGCCGAACTCTTCGGCGTGCACCGCCCAGGCCACCGGCCGGCGACGTGCCCAGCCGACGGTCGCCAGTTCCGGTTCCGGC
>PMOU01000533.1 GCA_003161205.1 Actinomycetota bacterium
GCACCCGGCCATCATCGACCGGGACACCTGGGACGCCGCCCAGCAGGTCGCGGCCGGGCACGGCTCCAGCCGGGACGGGGAAGACCTGAACACCCACCCCGCGACCGCGCGGTTCTACCCCTACCGGGGCCGGGTACGGTGCCGGGACTGCCAGCGGCGGATGGCCGGGAACACCTACAACATCGCCTCCCAGATCAGCTACTACCGGTGCCCGCACAACTGGGCCAGCCCCAAGCACGCCGCCGACCACCCCGACCACCCCCGCACCGTCCAGGCCCCCGAACTGCTCCTGGACCAGGTCGTCGGCGCGTTCTTCGCCTCCCGGATCTTCGGCCCCGAACGCGCCGCGCTGCTCGCCGCCCAGCTCCCCGCCACCGACGCCCAGGCCGCCGCCGACCGGGACGACCAGGTCGCCGCGATCCAGGTCCGCATCGGCCGGATCGAATCCGCGCAGAACTCCCAGATCCTGGAACTCGAAGAACTCCCCGCCAACCCGGCCGACACCGCCACCGCCGCGCTACGNNGCCCGGCTCTTCCAGGTGTTCGACGTCTCCATCCTGTGGAACAAACCCGGCAGCCAGGCCACCGTCCGCGCCGAGATCACCGACACCACCCTGCACGCCGTCCCCGGCATCCTCAACCCCAGCCAAGACGGCTACGACGACACCGGCACCGACCAACCCGCCCCCATGGGGGATCCGAACAACCCCCCTAGATTGGGGAGGGTGTCACATCGGTTTGGTCAGAGCTAGCGCTGGCTCGTCGCCCCTATGGTCAAACTGTGGGCAGGGCGGACTGGGTCTTTGGTTTGCCCTGGTGCGCCGGTCCTGGTGCGGGGTGTGGGTTCCGTGTGGCGAGGACCCGGCGCACCAGGGGGGTGGGCGGGCGGGGCGCCTCCCTTTGACCTGCTGGTTCCACGGTCGGGTCGGCGGCGAGAAGGTGCTGGTGGAGATGACGGCTCTACTACCGGCCCGGCGAACAGGCCAATTCGATAGCTTGGGGTTCCGGGGCTTCTCCGTTACCGGTGGCCGACGGGGCTACCGGCCTGCTCCCGGTCTGGCGACCGGGAGCGGCTCATTATTTGTGAACTATTGTCAGAGCTGTATCGTCGCTTCGATGATGAGCCTTCGTCCAGGACAGACCTTTTGACACTTAGGACGCTCCCCTCTGGTGAATTGGTACTTCCACACAGCGGATCGGCGATCACAGGTTCACCGTGGCTTCGATGGTCAGCCGACGGTCACGCCGGATGTTTCCAGAGTTGGCGTGCTCTCCTCTTGCGTGCCCTGAGGGCCACCGACCCCGACGTGGTACGGCAGCTGAACGGATAGCGAGATAATCCTGCAAGGTGCGTGGCGGCTGGCTCGGTGCGGCGCGGAGGGCGCGGGCTCGGCCGTGGTGAGAGACTGGCGGGCGTGCGAACTCACGGACTGCGATTCGACGTCAACTGCTCGATCTTGTTTACCGAGCTGCCGCTGCTGGAGCGGCCGGCGGCCGCGCGAGCCGCGGGGTTCGACGCGGTGGAGTTCTGGTGGCCGTTCGCCGATCCGGTGCCCGGAGACCACGAGGTGGACGCGTTCGTCAGGGCGCTGGGGGACGCGGGCGTGCAGCTCGCGGCGCTGAACTTCGCCGGGGGCGACCTGGCGGCCGGTGACCGGGGCCTGCTGTCCCTGCCGGAGGGCTCAGCCGCGTTCCGCGACAATATCGACGTCTGTGTCGGCATCGCCGCCTGGACCGGCTGTACCGTGCTCAATGCGCTGTACGGGAACCGGTCGGACGACATACCCGAACGCCTGCAGGACGAGCTGGCGCTGGAAAACCTCGCGATGGCCGTCCGGGCCGCCGCGCCGGTCGGGGCGACGGTGGTGGTGGAGGCACTGAACTCCATCGACAGCCCGCGCGCTTTGCTGGTCTCCAGCCAGGACGCGCTCGATGTGATCGACGACGTGCGAGCCAGGGACAACGTCACCAACATCGCCTTCCTCGCCGACCTGTATCACCTCGGCAAGATGGGCGAGGACCTGCCGGACATGCTGGCCCGCGAGGCCGCCGACATCGCGCACATCCAGGTCGCCGACGTCCCTGACCGCGGCGCTCCGGGAACCGGCGGGCTGGACTTCCCGGCCCTGTTCGAGCAGATCGCGGCGCAGGGGTATCCGGGCTGGATCGGCTGCGAGTACAAGCCGTCGGATCCGGCGGACAGCTCGACAAGCTTCGGCTGGAGGTAACCGCATGTCCCGTATCGGATTCATCGGCCTGGGCATCATGGGCGCCCCGATGGCCGCGAACCTGGTCAAGGCCGGGCATCAGGTCACCGCGCATGACCACAAGCAGTCCTCCATGGACCGGCTGGTGGCGCTGGGCGGCCGGGCCGCGCCCACCGTCGCGGCGGCGGTCGAAGGAGCCGAGATCGTCGCCACCATGCTGCCGGATTGGCCGCAGGTTGAGGAGGTGAGCCACGGCCCGTTCGGAATATTCCAGACGGTACGGGCGGCCGGCTCATCCGGCGTCCTGTACATCGACTTCTCCGTGTCGCTGCCGATGACCGGCCTGGTCGCCCAGCTGATCGCCGCGGCCCGGGCGCAGGGTTACGGTTCCCTGGACCACTCGGCGCTGCTGACGGTCATCGAGAACCTGTCGGGTTCCCATGCGGTATGACCTGGTGGTCCGGTCCCGGCGAGCGGTGCTGCCCGACGGGACGCGACCAGCGTCGGTCGCGGTCAGCGGCCCGGCCATCGCGGCCATCGGCGAGTACGGCGCACGCTATGACGCCGACCGCGACATAGACCTCGGCGACCTCGCGTTGCTGCCCGGCCTGGTCGACACCCATGTGCACGTCAACGAGCCCGGCCGGACCGAGTGGGAGGGATTCGCGACCGCCACCCGGGCCGCCGCGGCCGGCGGGGTCACCACCATCTGCGACATGCCGCTCAACTCGCTGCCGCCCACCACGACGGTGGCGGCGCTGGCGGACAAGCGCGCGGCCGCGGCCGGTCAGTGCTGGGTGGACGTGGCGTTCTGGGGCGGCGTCGTGCCGGGGAGCCAGGCCTCGCTGCGGCCGCTGCACGACGCCGGGGTGATCGGGTTCAAGTGCTTCCTGCTCGACTCCGGCGTGCCCGAGTTCCCGCCGCTCGACGCGGCGGGCCTGCGGTCCGTCCTCAGCGAGCTAGCCGAGGTGGACGCGCTGCTGATCGTGCACGCCGAGGACGCGGCGGAGATCAAGCCGGCGGCCGGCCGTGATTTCGGCGCGTTCGTGGCGTCCCGGCCGCCGGTCGCGGAACGCCGCGCCATCGAGAAGGTGATCTCGGCCGCGGCCGGCACCGGGGCGCGGGCCCACATCGTGCACCTGTCCGCGGCGGAATGCGTCGCCATGATCGCCGGGGCCAAGGCGGCAGGTATCCGGCTGACCGTCGAGACCTGCCCGCACTACCTGTACTTCGCGGCCGAACAGGTGCCGGACGGAGCCACCGAGTTCAAGAGCTGCCCGCCGATCAGGGACTCGGTCAACCGCGAGGCGCTGTGGCGGGGCCTGGAGGCGGGCGCGATCGACTGCGTGGTCTCCGACCACTCACCGTGCCCGCCCGAGCTCAAGTCCTCCGGCTCAGGGGACTTCGGCGAGGCCTGGGGCGGTATCGCCTCGCTTCAGCTCGGCCTGTCCGCGGTGTGGACGGTGGCCCGGCGGCGCGGCCGGGCCCTCGACGACGTGGTGCGCTGGATGGCGGCGGCCCCGGCTTCGCTCGCGGGCCTGGCGGCCAAGGGGCGGCTGGCGCCCGGGTGCGACGCCGACCTGGTGGCCTTCGACCCGGACGAGAGTTACGTCGTGGATCCGGCTCGGCTGCAGCACCGGCACCCGGTCACGCCGTACGCGGGGCGTACGCTGACCGGGCGGGTGCGGCAAACGTGGCTGCGCGGTACCCCGCTGCTCGATGCTGAGAGCGGTGTGCCGGATGGTGAACCTTTGGGCCGACTGCTGAACCGTGACTGACGGGGAAGGATATCGCCATGGATGCACACCTTCTGCCTGACTTGCTCCAGCTGCGCGGGTCCGTGGTGGCCGCGAGCGATGAGTT
>PMOU01000189.1:0-690 GCA_003161205.1 Actinomycetota bacterium
ACGAGCTGGCTGACCGGAATCGCGGCCGGGGACGATGGTTTCATCCGGACCGACGTCCAGCTGACCGACGATGACCTCGGATCGGCCTGGGCCACGCTCGGGCGGCGGCCGCTTCCGTTCGAGACCAGCATTCCCGGCGTGTTCGCGGTCGGCGACGTTCACTCCGGCTCGATGAAGCGGGTCGCCGCAGCTACCGGCGAAGGCGCCAGCGCCATCGCATCGGTACACAAGGCCATCGCCACGCTATAAGGACCAGCGTCAGGGCGGGCACGGCGGAGACGCCTATGGGACCGGCGGTGATCTCANNCGGCGAGCTCAGGCCGGCGAGCTGGCGAGGAAGTCGAGCACCCGCCGCAGCAACAGCGCTGCGGCGTCCGCGTCATAGGACGGCTGCGTGCTGTCGGCGAAGTAGTGCTGGTCGCCGGGGTAGAGGAACAGTTCCCCGTCCTTGGCCTGCGCGACGAGCTCGCGGGCGGCGTCGACGTCGCCCTCGCCGGCGAAGTACGGGTCGGCGTCCATTCCGTGTACCTGCACCGGCACCCCCTCGGGCCAGCCGGACCCGAACGCCGAGGCCGGGACGCAGGAATAGAACAGCAGCGCTCCCCGCGCCCCCGGCCTGGTCTGCGCCAGCAGCTGGGCCGGCAGCACGCCGAGCGAGAAGCCGGCGTACACCAGCCCGGCGGGCAGCCC
>PMOU01000189.1:746-2559 GCA_003161205.1 Actinomycetota bacterium
GCCACGTACCCACCCTGCCCGGACCAGAACCCGGCGGCTAGCGCGCCAGCAGCATCGAAAGGTTGATGGCGTTGGCCATCGCCTGGTAGCCGGCGTCGTTGGGGTGCAGGTGATCCCCGGAGTCGTACGCGGGGTTCAGCCGGAGCGGGTCGGCCGGGTCCCTCATCACCTTGGCGAAGTTGATGACGCCGTTAAAGGCGCCGCTGCTGAGGATCCAGTGGTTCACCGCCGCGCGGGTGGCCTCGCCCGCCGCGCTGTAATACCGCGCGCCCTGGTACGGCAGCAGGGTCGCGCCGAATATTCTCAGGCCCCGGGCGTGCGCGCGGGCGATCAGCTGCTGGTACCCGGCGATGATCTGGGCCGCGCTGACCTCAGTGCCCAGGTGCCCCGGTCCCGAGCTGAATCCGATGTCGTTGATCCCCTCGAGCACGATGACGTCCCGGACCCCGGGCTGGTCCAGGACGTCCGCCCCGAACCGCGCCTCGGCACTGACCCCGTAGATCGGCGAGCTGGTCAGCACCCGGTTGCCGCCGATGCCCTCGTCGGCCACGGCCAGCGTGGGACCGGCCACCGCGTCCAGCCTGCGGGCCAGGTCGTTGGGCCACCGGCCGTTCGCGCCGACCACGGAGTTGACGCCGTCGGTGATCGAGTCGCCGATCGTCACCACGGTCCCGTCCGCGGCGTCCGAACGCACCACCAGGCCGCTGAGGTAGTACGACGACGTGGTCGGGATGGCGAACGCGCCCGCGCCGGAGTCAGCAGTGTGGTCACCAGCCGCCGACACCCAGTTGACCTGCATGGCGTCATAGTGGAACGTCGCCCGGCCGGTGTGGTCCGGCAGGTACACGCTGACCGCCAGCTCTTCCAGCGGCCATACCCGCATGGGCACCGGATCGCTGAGGACCTGCGCGCCGGCCGGGATCTGGAAGGACGCGCGGCCGCGGTAGGTCACCGGGTAGATCGTGCCCGGCTGCACCGCCCCGTCCGAGCCCGCCACCGCGACGGTCACCCGGCCGATCCGCAGCGGCGAGATGCCGTAGGCGTTCGTCAGCTCCAGCCGGATCGGATCGCCGCCGGCGCTGGTGAAGATCATGTCGCGGACCGTCTGGTTGCTGAAGCCGTCTGCGGCGAGCGCATCGGGCCAGATGGTCCGCACGTCGGCGCCCCAGGCGGGCTGCGGGGCGGCGCCCCAGCTCGTTACCCACCTGTCCCCGGACCCGTGCCGGGCCGCGGCGGCCGGGCTGGAACCCGCGACGAGGGAGATCGTCACCGCCAGGGCCAGCAGGAGGGCGGCAGCCGGCAGCCACAGACGGATCAGCCGGGCGGCTTTCCGGCCGCCGGTCACGCTGGCGGTAATCACTATTTTTTCCTCATTGTCACCCGTTAACGATCAAGGTTGCCTGAGGGTTTCACCAGCGCCGTTCGGCCCGGCCTAAGCGCCGTCCGGCCCGGACAGCACGTCCTTGAGCTCGGCGCTGGTGATCACGTCTGCCTGCCGGGGGAAGATCTTCTCGGTCAGGAACTCGTGCACGCCGGGCGCGGGGTCGGCGCAGGCGTCAGCGAGGATGAGGACCTGGTAGTCGCGGTCGGCGGCGTCGCGGACCGTGGACAAGACCACACCGCTGGTGCTGATCCCGGCGAGGATGAGGGTGGTGATGCCGCGGTCGCGCAGCTGCTGGTCGAGGTCGGTGGTAGAGAAGGCGCCGACGCGGGTCTTGCGGACGGTCATGTCACCGGGCTCGGGGGCCACGCTGTCGTGGACGGCGGTCGCGGGGGAGTCGCTGTGCATTTCCCGGCCGATGGACGCGAACCT
>PMOU01000189.1:2585-3543 GCA_003161205.1 Actinomycetota bacterium
GAAAACCTACGGCTCCATCCGGGTAACGTCTGCCCTGACTGGGCTTTCGTAGCGGGAGGGGGGCGGGACAGTGCCCTCCTTTGTCGATACGGTCGCCTGGGTCCATCTGCGGAACGGACGGATCCTCTGCGCCCGGCCCCGCGGGAAAGACGTCTTCTACATCCCCGGCGGCAAGCGGGAGGGCGCCGAGACCGATCTGCAGACGCTGCTACGTGAGATCGCCGAAGAGCTGACGGTTGCCCTCCGGCCCGAGACGGTGACGCACGTGGGCACCTATGAGGCCGCTCAGCCCGACGGCGTGACGGTCCGGATGAGCTGCTACGCGGGCGAATANNGAGATCGACGAGCTGGCCTGGTTCTGCTACGCGGACCGTCCCGGTGTACCTGAAGTTGACCAGATGCTCTTCGATGACCTCCGGGCCGCCGGTGAACTGCGATAACGGGCCGTAGCTGTCGCCGAGCCGGATCTCAGTCGCGGCTCGTGCTGCNNCTGGCCTGGCTGAACCGGCGCCCCCAGTCGTGGACCTGGCGGAGCAGTTCAGGCGGGGAGATCACCTGGAACTCCGCCCCGATCGCGCCCAGCGCCATGGTGGGCCAGTCCAGTGAGTCGGTGGCCATCCGGACCCGGCAGCGGCTGGCGTCGATGTCCTCCACCGCCGCCCACCGGCCGATCCGCTGGCGTACGGCCGCGGCCGGAGCCTGGACGAGAACCTCGACGTCGTAGGTGGCGATGACGTGATCGATGCCGGCCCGGACGAAAGCGGCGGCGTCGGCGGCGGGCAGCTCGCGGGGCCGGAACCGGCTCCCGGTGCTGCGGGGCGCGGTGAGCCGGTCGAGGCGGAAGCTGCGCCAGTCGTGCCGGACAAGGTCGTAGCCGACCAGGTACCAGCGGCGGCCAAGCAAGACCAAGCGGTGTGGTTCGACGCGCCGGCCGGTGTGCTCGCCGTCGGCCGCGGTG
>PMOU01000276.1 GCA_003161205.1 Actinomycetota bacterium
GTGTCGTTCGTGACGATCGGCCTCCTGTGGATCGAGCATCACGGCATGATGAGTGCCGTCCGCTTCATCGACCGGCGGTTCCTGGAGCGAACGCTGGTCTTCTTGCTGTTCATCTCCGTCATCCCGTGGCCGACCGCGCTTGCCTCGAACTACGCCGGTCAAGGAGTTCCCCAGGCGCGAGCTGCAGCAGTCCTGTACGCAGCNNTCACCTGGGGATGGCGCTATCTCGCGGCGCATCCGGAGCTGGTCGCCGAGGCTGCCCGCCCGGCGTTCCCAGCCGGGGCGCGCCGGGCGCTGCTTGGCGGTCTGGTCTACCTGGCCGCCATCGCTGTGGCGTTCCTGAGCCCCACCGCCTCCTTCGCTATCGACGCCTTCGTGGCCGTCTACTTCGCTGCATCCAAGAGCAAGGTTCCCGGGCTGATTGTCCGATCGGCGGATGCAGATGGCTCCAGTTAGACTCCGCAGGTCGAACCGTTGCCCAGTCCGCAATCAGCGAGGATGGCTCAGCCGGCGAGGGCGTGCTGCATCGCCCACAGGGCGGCGGCGGCTCGGGTCGATACCCCGATCTTGGTGTAGACGTGCTGGATACCAGATAACGGCAGGCGGGACGGGAGGACGAGCTCGGCGGCACGCGCCTGCAGGTCGCTCAGGGCCGCGTCGGCGAAGGGCGGGAACGGTTCGCCATCGTTCGCCTTCATCCAGCGCTCGAACGCGACGCTGAAGGCGAGCATGGCCGTCTCCGCCCCCAGTCGCGCGGTAAGTTCGTCTGTGCCTCGCTCGC
Organism: Actinomycetota bacterium; assembly: GCA_003161205.1. Next base: position 782 of record PMOU01000276.1, read on the forward strand.
GCAGGGCAGCGGTGACGGACTGGGTGATCCGGGCGTGCTTGAGCAGTCCCCGCTCCTGCAGCTCGCTGTTCGCCGCGACCACCAGGATGCGCCGGGCGGCTGCGGCCCGCAGCTGCGGGGTCATCGCGACCCCGGCCGCCGCGAGCGCCGCCTGCAGGCATCCGGTCAGCGTCAGTCCCGGGGGCGCGGCCCGGATGGCGCCGGCGAACAGCCCGGCCAGCACGTCTTCCCCGCCGAAGAGGACCTCGCGCTTATCCGCGAAGTGCCGGAAGAACGTCGCGCGGTTCATTCCGGCGCGGTCTGCGATCTGCGCGACGGTGGTCTCCTCGTAGCCGTTCTCCACGAACAGGTCCAGTGCGGCGTCTTCCAGCCGCTCGCGCGCATTCGGTGCCCATCTGCTCACGGTCACATCCTAAGTGACGCGATCGAATCGCATCACTTGAGAAGTCAATGCGACGAGGTCGCATCGACTTTGATAGGGTCAATGCGACTGAATCGCATCGTTCCGGCCGCGGCGCCTGCGCCGCACATCGGCTTCACCGGCGGTACAACCAAGGAGACCTCCCATGCGCATCTTCGTCACCGGCGCTTCCGGCTGGATCGGCTCGGCCGTCGTCCCCGAACTCATCAGGGCCGGCCACCAGGTCCTCGGGCTAGCCCGCTCGGACGCCTCCGCCCAGGCCATCGCCGGCCTGGGCGCCGAGGTGCTACGCGGCGACCTGAACGACACCGGCGTGCTGCGCGCGGGCACCCTCGACAGCGACGGCGTCATCCACCTCGCCTTCGTCGTGCCCAGCGTGAGCGAGACTGCGACGCGGACTGACGCCATGGCCATCGAGACGTTTGTCACCGGGCTGGCCGGCTCCGGCAAGCCCCTGGTGATCTCTGGCGCCACGCTGGCGACACCCGGCCGGCCCGCGACCGAACGCGACGAACTCATCGCCGCCGGGCCCATCGCGGCCCGCATCACCAACATGCGGGCCGCCCTCGCTGCCGCGGACCGGGGCGTCCGCTCCTGCCTGGTCATGCTGCCCCGCTCGGTGCACGGCCAGGGAGAACGCCACGGCTTCATCCCCCAGCTCATCGCCGCGGCCCGGGCTAAGGGCGTCTCCGGCTACATCGGCGACGGTTCCAACCGGTGGCCCGCCGTGCACCGGCTCGATTCCGCGCACCTGTTCCGCCTGGCGCTGGAGCAGGCTCCGGCAGGGTCGACGCTGCACGCGGTCGCCGACGAGGGCGTGCCGATCAAGGACATTGCCGACGTGATCGGACGCCACCTCGACGTCCCCGTGGTGTCGATCTCTCCCGAGGACGCAGCCGAGCACTTCACCTGGCTGGCGGGCTTCCTCGGGGTAGACAGCCCGGCCTCGAGCACCCTGACCCGCGAGCTACTGGGATGGCAGCCGACTCAGCCGGGCCTCATCGACGACCTCGAAAAGGGCCACTACTTCGCGTGACCAGCGACGCCCGCCCCTAACAGGCCGGGGATGTTACCCCGGCGGGGCGGGCGGCCCGTGGCTGTGCAGGACCTTCTTCTTGTCCGGGCTGTAGGCCGTGGTGGTCCCGTCCGGGTTCAGCACCACCGTCCAGCCCCACAAATGGATCACCACGTGATGATGAAAGAAGCAGAAAAGACCACAATCTTCGATACTAGTTTTGCCGCCGTTCGCCTGCGGAGTCGTATGGTGGATCTCGCATGCGGACGCGGGCTGATCGCAGCCATCAGGGAACCGGCAGTGCTGATCCCGGGCGATCACCGCGGTCCGGATCGCGGCCGGGATGTCCCGGCTGACCCCCACATCCAGCGGCAGGCTCGGCCCGCCGAGCCTGCCGCCGAGCTCCCGCCGCCGCAAGAACGCCGCCAGCCCGCCGGGGCCGGATACCAAGGCGACCGCCTTGGCGATGATCTGCTGCTCAAGGGCGTCGCGACCGCGCGCCGTCGGCGGGTGCGGCCCGGTGCCGCAGCACCCGCCGGTACCGGTCCTGTCGGCGCCGACGTCGCTGCGGGGACCGTACCCGGCGAGTTCGACGCAGTGCCGGACCAGGTCCTCCAAGACACTGGGGTCCACCTCGCCGGTCACGACCGGGGTGACCGAGGCGTCACAGGCGAACGCCCGGGCGCCATCGCCGTTCAGCCAGGCCCCGCCGTCGCTGCCGGACACCGACGCAGCCGCGCGGTGGGCGGCCCACTGGCCGCGGATCCGCTCGGCCCACTCCGCGCGTAGCTCGCCATCGGTGTCCAGGTCCACCAGATCGGGCAGCGCGATGTGCGCCAGGACCTTCGTAGGCTGCCCGGCCCGCTCCGGGACCAGCCCCGCGGTCACCAGGCGCCGCATCGCCTCTTCCATCGCATCGTGATACCGCTGGTCGTGGCTGCGGTCATCGGCGGCGCCCCGCGGCGCGGACAGCGCGTCCAGCACCGCGCGGATGACCGCACTGCATTCTGGAGTCAAATCGCCGGTGACGACGCCGGCCCCGTCGAAGGTGGTCTCGAGCCGGACGGAGCGGTCCTCGAATTTCAAGCCGGGGTTGGCGTCATCGGAGTTGTCAGGCTGGGAGCGGGCCTGCATCTCCGCGGCCAGCTCGGCCAGATCCCGCAGGTCCAAGCCGCCACGGGCGGCGCCGGCCAGGATCGCGTCGGCGTTATCCCGGCAGTCCTCGGGCAGCTTGTCAGTCCAGCCGCAGATAAACCTGGCCCAGGACTCCGAGAGCTCCCCGGCGGCCATGGCGACCGCGATCCGGGGATGGGCGCGGGCCCGGCGGACCCAGCCGGCATGCCCGGCAGCGGCGCCTTTGGTCACCCGGGTCTGGTGGATCAGCCAGGACTGCGGACTGTAGGCCCCATCGTCGCAGTAGCCCTGACCGGCGGTGAAGGCCCCCAGGATCGAAGAGCGCGCCACCGTGCCCACCGCGGTGGCCTGCTCGAGGCCGCGCAGGCACGCAGCCTGCAGCTCGGCCGCCATCTGGGTCGCGTCCGCGGTGGCCAGGTAGCTCATCGCGGAGGTCAGCATCCTCAACGCCTCACGAGCGCTGGCCGGTGGCGCGGCAACGGTCATAGCGGATGCTCACCCCCTTCCGCCGCTCGGCTCGGTGGGCGATCCCCTCTCCCGGCGTTCTCAGCCGGGATCGTTGCTAGCTTTCTTGTTCGATTCTAATAGGTACATACGACATTTTCAGGGAACGCAACGGCGAAACGGCGAATCAGGGACTGAAGTGCGGTGGGCATTCTGCCTCCTCGCAGCGGCGCCTGCTCAGGTCCCGACCGGGTGCCAGACGGTCTTGGTCTCCAGGTAGGCGAGCATGCGATCCGGGCCTGGGGTCAGCGTCCAGTCCTGGTCACCGGCCCGGACGACGCGCTTGAGGTTCTCGGCTGCGGCGACGGCCAGGTCATCCGCCAGCGAATCGGGAGCGCCGCAGAGGTCGATCGCGTTGACGTCCATGTGCGAGGCCAGCCAGGGCGCGATCTCGGCCGTGCGGCCGGTCAGCACGTTGATCACGCCGCCGGGGACGTCGGAGGTAGCAAGGACCTCGGACAGCGACACCGCGGGCAGCGGGAACCGCTCGCTGGCCAGCGCCACCACGGTGTTGCCGGACACGACAGCGGGCGCGATCACGGAGACGAAACCGAGCAGGCTCGATGCCTGCGGCGCGATCACCGCCACCACGCCGGTGGGCTCGGGCAGCGAGAAGTTGAAGTACGGCCCGGCCACCGGATTGGCCGCCCCGCGCACCTGAGCGATCTTGTCCGCCCAGCCCGCGTACCAGACCCAGCGGTCGATGGCCTCGTCCACCAGGGCCTCCGCGCGCCGCGGTCCCAGCCCCTCGGCCGAGCGCACCTCGGCGACGAACTGCGCCCGCCGTCCCTCCAGCAGCTCGGCCACGCGGTACAGCACCTGTCCCCGGTTATAGGCGGTCGCCGCCGACCACCCGCCGAACGCCTTGCGCGCCGCCACCACCGCGTCCCGCGCGTCCTTGCGCGATGCCATCGCCGCGTTGGCCGCGAACGCACCCTTGTGGTCGGTCACCAGGTAGGACCTTCCGCTTTCCGAGCGGGGAAACGCCCCGCCGATGTAGAGCTTGTACGTTTTCCTTACCGTGACGCGGGCCGGTATCGCTGCTTCAGACATCGAGGTACGCCGCCAGCCCGTGCCTGCCGCCTTCCCGGCCATAGCCGGATTCCTTATAGCCGCCGAACGGCGAGGCCGGATCGAACTTGTTGAAGGTATTCGCCCACACCACGCCGGCCCGCAGCCGGGATGCCATCCACAGGCTCAGCGACCCCTTCTCGGTCCAGACCCCGGCGGACAGGCCGTAGGGCGTATTGTTCGCCTTCTCGACCGCTTCGGCGGGAGTCCGGAACGTCAGCACGGAAAGCACCGGTCCGAAGATCTCCTCCCGGGCGATGCGATGCGCCTGCGACACCCCGGTGAACACCGTCGGCGGGAACCAGAAGCCCTTCACCGGCAGGTCGCACGGCGGTGACCAGCGCTGGGCGCCTTCCGCCTCCCCGACCTCGGACAGTTCGCGGATCTTGGCCAGCTGAGCCGCGGAGTTGATCGCGCCGACATCGGTGTTCTTGTCCAGCGGATCGCCCAGCCGCAGTGTTTCCAGCCGCCGCCGCAGCGCCGCCAGTACCTGGTCATAGACCGACTCCTGGACCAGCAGCCGGGACCCGGCGCAGCACACGTGGCCCTGGTTGAAGAAGATGCCGTTCACGATCCCCTCGACGGCCTGGTCGACGGGCGCGTCCTCGAACACGATGTTGGCGGCCTTGCCGCCCAGTTCGAGCGTCAGCTTCTTACCGGTAGGGGCGCACGCGCGGGCGATTTCCTTCCCGACTTCGGTCGAGCCGGTGAACGCCACCTTGTCGATGCCGGGATGGGTCACCAGGGCGCGGCCGGTCTCCCCCGCCCCGGTGACGATGTTGACCACCCCCGGCGGCAGATCGGCCTGCTGGCAGATCTCCGCGAACGCCAGCGCGGTCAGCGGCGTCGTCTCGGCCGGCTTGAGAACCACCGTGTTNNTCCAGCTTGTCGGCCCAGCCCGCATGGTAGAAAAAGTGGGCGGCGACGAGCGGAATGTCGACATCGCGCGACTCGCGAATGGGCTTGCCGTTGTCGAGTGACTCGAGCACGGCAAGTTCACGAGCTCTTTCCTGAACGATCCTGGCGATTCGGAACAGGTACTTGGCTCGTTCCTTTCCCGGCATGGGCGCCCAGGTGTGCTCGTACGCCTTACGTGCGGCGCTCACCGCACGGTCCACGTCGGCGGGACCAGCCTCGGTCACCTCGGCCAGGACCTCTTCGGTAGCCGGGGAGATGGTCTTGAACGCGCGCGCGCCGGGCGTGAACTCGCCGTCGATGAACAGGCCGTAGGACTCGCGCAGCGAAACGACAGCCCGCGACTCCGGGGCTGGTGCGTACTCGAACTTTCCCATGTCAGTCCAGGGTGAAGTAGTCAGGACCGGAGTAGTTGCCGGTGGCTAGCTTGGTCCGCTGCATNNAGCAGGTCATTCAGCAGGCTGGAGGCACCGAGACGGAACCACCGGGGATCCAGCCAGTCCTCCCCCGCGGTCTCGTTCACCAGCACCAGGTACCGGATGGCGTCCTTGGCGGTGCGGATGCCGCCAGCGGCCTTGACCCCGACCTGCCGGCCGCGGGTCTCGCGGAAGTCGCGCACGGCCTCCAGCATGACCAGGGTCACCGGCAGCGTCGCGGCCGGGGTGATCTTGCCGGTCGAGGTCTTGATGAAGTCGGCGCCGGCCAGCATGGCCAGCCACGAGGCGCGCCGTACGTTGTCCAGCGTGACCAACTCGCCGGTTTCCAGGATCACCTTGAGGTGGGCACCTCCGCAGGCCTCGCGGACGGCGGCGATCTCGTCGTAAACCTCCTGGTATTCACCGGTGAGAAAGGCACCGCGGTCGATCACCATATCCACCTCGTCGGCGCCCGCCGCGACCGCGTACTTCACGTCGGCCAGCTTGACCTCCAGGCTGGTCCGGCCGCTGGGGAAGGCAGTCGCCACGCTCGCCACGTGCACGCCGCTGCCCTTCAGGCCGGCCGCCGCGACATGGGCCAGGTCCGGATATACGCAGACGGCGGCGACCATCGGGACGGTCGGATCGGCGGGATCGGGGCGCATGGCCTTGGCGCACAGCGCGCGGACCTTACCCGGCGTGTCCTGGCCCTCGAGCGTGGTCAGGTCGATCATCGAGATGGCCGCGTCGAGGGCCCACTGCTTGGCCGTGGTCTTGACGGATCTGCTGGCCAGCATGGCCGCCCGCGCCTGCGCCCCCACCTGGTCCACCCCGGGCAGCCCGTGCAGGAACCCCCGCAGGTCCGGCGCGCTCATCGGCAACTCCTTCGGTAGATCATCATTCTTACCCACCTGAGAGCCGAGCGCGCTAGGTCCGGCCGGCCCCTGTTGCGGCCGGACCCGCGTCACGCGCTCAGGACTTCATCCAGCTTGGCCGCGAAGGTTTCCGGGTGGGCGGCAAAGCCGCCGTGATCACCGGGGAAGGTCACGGGCTCGCAGCCGAGTCCCGCGGCCAGTGCGAGCGCGCTACGGTAGGCGAGCTGACCGGCGGCCGATTCGCTGCCGACACCCACGACGACCCGGGCCGGGCTGTTGCGCAGCGCCTCGAGGTCGGGCTCGTAGTTGGTGATGACCGGGATCGTGTATCCCGCGAATAGCTCCAGGTTGCCCAGCAGGCGCTGGCTGGCTTCGGCTGCCTCCGGACTCGGCTCAGTAGCGGGCTCAGGTCCGCCGCCGAAGCCCACGCCCTCGGCGAACTTCTGCATCGCGGGGAACACGCCGTCGCGCCGGGAGAGGTCGCGGACCTCCTCGGTGAAGGCACGCCAGTGCGCCGCATCCGGCAGCAGCGCAGCCACGGGCGGCTCGTGCGCCACCAGCGTTCGTATTTGCCCCGGGTAGCGCGCCACGAGGTCCAGGCCGTAGGTGGCGCCGCCGCTCGACCCCAGAACGTACGCGGGTCCAGATGCGACGGCGGCCAGCAGGCGGTGCGCGTCGTCGGCGAACACGCCCACCGTCAGGTCGTCCTTCGGCCCCTCCGCCGTGCTTCTCGAATTGCCGCGGCAATCACAGGTGACGACCGTGTACCGGTCGGCCAGGCAGTCGGCGAGCGGCGCGAATCCGGCCGCGTCCATCGGGCCACCCGGAATCATCAGCAGCACCGGTCCCGATCCGCGTACCTCGTAGTAAAGCGAGGCCCCCGGTACCTCCAGCGTCCTGGGCAGCATGTCTCCTCCTGCGCGTTATGCCGTCTGAGTCTGGACGCGTCAGCCGACCGGAATTCATCGGCCGGCGGCGATCCGCGCAGGATTAGGTATTGGCGGCCGCCGGGATCGCGGCCTCGATGAGACGGCCGAGCGAGATGAGCTGCTCTTCGCCGCCGGGCGGCCCGATGAGCTGAAGGGACGCGGGCAGCCCCGCCGGGCCGCCGGGAACGGGCAGGGACAGCGCCGGCAGGCCGGCCAGGTTGGCCGGGGCGGTGAGCAAGATGAGCGGCATGCCGCGCTCGCCGAGCAGCGGCGCCGGTCCCACCAGCGTCGGCAGGACAAGGAACGGATGGCGGGCCAGCATCTGGCTGAACCAGTCGCGCACCGCCTGCCGGGTGAGGTTCGCGGCGGCCAGCTGATCGCCGGTGATCCCGGCCGCTTCGGTCATATTGCGCCGCAGCTGCGGGCTGAGCCGGTCCAGCTGCGCCATCAGGTACGCGTTCGCCTGGTAGGCCTCCACGTCGATGAGCACGTCCGCGGCGCGCGCCGCGGCGCGGAGGTCAAGACCGGCGATGTCAGTGGCCTGCAGCTCGGCGGCCGCGAGGGCGGCGTCAACCGCGGCATCGATTTCAGGCGCGACCTCGGGCCGCAGCCGACCGACCGCGAGCTCGCACCATCCGGGCGTGAAGCCCGGCTCGATCAGGCGCATGCCGAGTTCGACCGCGGCCACGTCCGCGCCGAGCGGGCCCACGGTATCCATCGAGGGCGCCAGCGGGTAGACGCCGTCCACCGGCACCCGCCCCCACGTGGTCTTCAGGCCGACCACGCCGCAGCAGGCGGCGGGGATTCGCACCGAGCCGCCGGTATCGGTACCGAACGCGACGTCGGCCTCGCCGGTGGCCACGGCGACCGCCGAGCCGCTGGACGAACCACCGGGCACGCGCCGCGGATCCACCGGGTTCACCGGCGTTCCTGACCACGCATTCGTGCCGACCGCCGACCAGCACAGCTCGGCGAGGTTGGTCTTGCCGACAATCCTGGCCCCTGACCGCCGGGCCACGGCCACCACGGCCGCGTCCCGCGCCGCCGGTTCCGCCTGCTCCGCGATCAGCTGGCAGCCCACCGTGGTCGGCAGGCCCTCGACATCGATGCAGTCCTTGACCGCAAGCCGCGGGCCATCGCCCGGCACGTCGAGCCGCACAATCCAGGTAGGGTCCACGAGCTCATTGTCCCGTGCCGCGGGCTGGCAGCTCCAAGAAGTCACGGAGTTTTCTTGTGCCGGTCATGGCGACTGTTTCGTCACGATCTGTTGATGTTGCACCGTGTGAGCATGAGGGTCGCGATCATTACCGAATCGTTCCCGCCTGACGTCAATGGCGTCGCGCACTGTGTCCTGCGCGTCGCCGAACTCCTCGCCGAATACGGGCACCACCCGCTCGTCATCGCGCCGCAACCGCCGCGCCAGGGCAGGGGCGAGGACTCCTTTCCGTTTCCCGTCGTCCGCATTCCCGCGGTGCCGCTGCCCGGCTACCCGAGCTTCCGGCTCGGCATGCCGAGCCCGAAGGTGCGCGAAGCGCTGGTCAGGCACCGGGCCGAGGTCGTGCACCTGGCTAGCCCGGTCTGCCTGGGCGCCTACGGCGCCGCCGTGGCCGCGCGGCTGGGCCTGCCCACGGTCGCCGTGTACCAGACCGACCTGCCGGCCTACGCCCGTGCTTACCGGCTGGGCCGGGCCGGTGAGGCGTTCGCCTGGCGCTGGCTGCGCGGTATCCACAACAGCGCCGCCCGCACGCTGGCCCCGTCCACGGTTACCGCGACTGGCCTGCATGGCCAGGGCATCGGCGACGTCTGGCTGTGGGGCCGCGGCGTGGACACCGAGCGCTTCGACCCGGCGCGGCGCAGCCAGGAACTACGCACCGTGCTGGCGCCGGGAGGCGAGGCGATCGTCGGGTACGTGGGACGCCTGGCCACGGAAAAGCGCGTGGAACGGCTGGCCGGGATCAGCGCGCTGGCCGGAGTACGCCTGGTCATCGTGGGGGCCGGGCCGGCCGGGGCCATGCTGCGCCAGCACATGCCGGACGCCATCTTCCTCGGCGAGCGGCGCGGTGACGAGCTGGCGGCGATCTACGCCAGCCTCGACGTGTTCGTGCACAGCGGACCTTATGAGACGTTCGGCCAGACCCTGCAGGAGGCCGCCGCGAGCGGTCTGCCGGTGGTGGCGCCCGCGGCCGGCGGCCCGCTGGACCTGGTGCAGGACGGGGTGACCGGTTTCCTGGTCCCGCCGGCGGACCCGGAGGCGTTCGTGGCCGCCGTCGCGCGGCTGGCCGCTGATCCCGTGATGCGGGCGGCGTTCGGCGCGGCGGGACGGCGCAAGGTCCTGGGCCGGAGCTGGCCTGCCCTGACCGAGGAACTGATCGGGCATTACGCCGCGGCGCTCGGCCGCGCCAAGGTGGCCAGGGTAGCGACGTGAGGATTGTCAGGCTGGCGAACTTCGTCGCGCCGCACTCGGGCGGCCTTCGTACCGCACTTGCTGAACTCGGCGCGGGTTACCTGGCCGCGGGGCACGAGCCGGTGCTGATCGTGCCCGGACCGCGGGACAGCGACCAGCAGGGTGCCCAGGGCCGGGTGATCACGCTGCGCGCGCCGCGGGTCCCGTTCACTGGCGGGTACCGGGTGCTGTGGCGTCGCCGGCCGGTGGCCGCCCTGCTCACCCGGCTGAAGCCGGACGTCCTCGAGGTTTCCGACCGGTCCACGCTGCGCTGGACCGGCCGGTGGGCGCGCACCCGCGGGGTGCCCGCCGTGATGGTGTCGCACGAGAGCCTGGTGGCCCTCCTCGGGCTGGCACCGCTCGGGCTGGCACCGCTAGGGTCCCGGCGCGTCGCCGACTGGCTCAACCGGCACACGGCCCGTGCGTATCAGCAGGTCATCTGCACCACCAGCTGGGCGGCGCGCGAGTTCGAGCGGATCGGCGCCGGCAACCTTGTCCGCGTCCCGCTCGGCGTCGACCTGGCCACGTTCGGGGTCCGGCCGCGCCCGGTGGCCGGTGGCCAGGTGCTGCTCGTACACTGCGGCCGGCTGTCCGCGGAGAAGAAGCCGCAGCGGTCGCTGAACACGCTGGCCACCCTGCTTGCCGACGGCGTCCCCGCCCGCCTGGTGGTGGCCGGGGACGGGCCGCTGCGGTCGCGGCTCGAGCGCCGGGCCGCGCGCGACGGGCTGCCCGTCACCTTTGCCGGTTTCCTGCCCGGCCGGGCGGCGCTGGCCGCGCTGCTGGCCAGCGCGGACGTCGCCATCGCCCCCGGTCCGGCGGAGACCTTCGGGCTCGCGGCGCTCGAGGCCCTGGCCTGCGGGACTCCCGTAGTGGTGAGCGCGGAGTCCGCGCTGCCCGAGGTCATCGGCGCTGCTGGGGCCAGCGTGGCCGGCGAGGACCTAGCGGCGGGTGTTCGCTCTGTTCTGGCCCGGCCGGAACAGAGCCGCCGGGACGCGGCCCGGGCCCGGGCCGAGCGCTACGGCTGGCCCGCCGCCGTGGACGGTTTCCTGGCCGTCCACCACCGCGGGTGTTCGCAGCCGGGAAGCACAGCTCACGCGGGGAGGCCGACATGACGGTGTTCGCCGCGCTGGGGGACTCGATCACGGTCGGCATGGGCGACCCGGCGCCGGGCGGGGGGTGGCGCGGGTGGGCCGCCCTGCTGGCCGAGACCCTGCACCAGCCCGACTTGCATAACCTGGCCACGCTGGGCGCCCTGGCGGTGGACGTGGAGCGCGATCAGCTGCCGGCGGCCGTGCGTCTCAAGCCTGACGTCGCCAGCGTGATCGTCGGGATCAACGACACGCTGCGCGGTGACTTCGACCCCGGCCGCACCGGCGCGTCGGTCGGCCGCACGGTGGCGGCGCTGCGGGCCGGCGGCGCGGAAGTGCTCACCATGCGGCTGCCCGACCCGGGGCAGATGTTCGGGCTGCCCGGGGCGCTGGCCCGGCCGCTTGCGCGCCGGATGCGGGCGGTCAACACGGCCGTCGATGAGGTGGCGCTGCGCTACCGGACCGTGCACCTGGACGCCGCCCGCGATCCCGCCACCTACGAGCGCCGTTACTGGAGCGTGGACCGGCTGCACCCGAACGAGCGTGGGCACCGCCTCACGGCGTGCCGCTTCCACGGCCTGCTCGCGGCCTCGGGCTACCCGCTCGGCGACGGCCCCGACCCCGAACCTTCGAGCCGCCCGCCGACCCGGCTCGCGGAGTTCGGCTGGATGGCCACCAAGGGCACCGCCTGGCTGTTCCGGCGTTCCCGGGACCTGGTCCCGGCGCTGACGGCCCTGGCCGTGCACGAATGGTGGCACGGCGAGGGGCAAACCGCCGATGACAAGTGGCGAACGGCTGGTAACCACCCCGAACGTGACATCTCTCCCGAAGGTGCGCCAACCTGAACGCCCTCAGAAGACCTTCAGGAAACTTACGGCTTAGCGGGTGCTTACCCTTGGCTCCCCCGAAGGTAGGTGGCTCATTATCAAGACATAACGAAAGAACGACGCCGCCAGCCGGGCGGCATTGAGTTGGGGGCGACACCCATGAGCCAGACCTACGACCCGAGCGATTCCGAGCACACCAGCGGATCGGACTACCCCGGCGAGCAGGCTTACCCGAGTGGACAGGCATACCCAGGCGGGCACGGTTACCCGAGTGGGCTGGCCTACCCGGTCGGACCCGGTTACGGCGCTGGACCCGGTTACGGCNNGCGGGCTACGGCGGCGGAGGGGACTATGTGGCCGGATCTCAATACGCCAGCGCGCCACCGCCGCCGCCGCGCCGGAACCACAAGCGCAGGTTGGTTATCACGGCTGCCGTTGCGCTCGTGGCGGGAGCCGCGGTGGGCGTGGGCATCGGCAGCACGAACACGACGTCGACGGGCAACGCCACCGCGACCTCCAAGACCGTGCTGTCCACCAGCCAGATCGCCTCCCGGGTGGACCCTGGCCTGGTTGACGTGGTGTCCACGGACGGCGACGAGAACGCGACGTCGGCCGGCACCGGCATCGTGCTGACGTCCACCGGCGAGGTGCTGACCAACAACCACGTCATCGAGGGCGCCACCGCCATCAAGGTCACCGACATCGGCAACGGCAAGACCTACACGGCCAAGGTCGTGGGGTACGACGCCACCCAGGACGTCGCGGTGATCCAGCTGGAGAACGCGTCCGGCCTCACCATCGCCAGCCTCGGCGACTCCTCGAGCGTGGCGACCGGCGACAGCGTGGTCGCCCTCGGCAATGCGGGCGGCAAGGGCGGCACCCCGTCGGTCGCGACGGGCACGGTCACCGCTCTCAACCAGTCGATCACCGCGTCCGACGAGCTTTCCGGCGCCAGTGAGCAGCTGACCGGGCTGATCGAGGACAACGCGGACATCCAGCCGGGCGACTCGGGCGGTTCGCTGGTCAACTCCTACGGCCAGGTGATCGGCATGGACACCGCGGCCGAAACCGGGTACTCGTTCCAGTCGCCGACCGGCCAGCAGGGCAGCACGGGCAGCACGAGCGCGGAGCAGGCCTACGCGATCCCGATCGACGAGGCGCTGACCATCGCCAAGCAGATCGAGGCGGGCACCACCTCGGCTGACGTGCACATCGGCGCCACCGCTTTCCTCGGCGTGGAGCTCGCGTCCACGAGCGAGGGAAGCAGCGGCTACGGCGGCGCGGGCGGCTACGGCGGGGGCCAGAGCAGCACGAGCGGGGTGACCATCGCCGGGACCCTGGCCGGGTCTCCGGCCGCCACGGCCGGCCTGGGTCAGGGAGATGAGATCACCGCGATCGGCGGCCAGTCGGTCTCCACGGCGGAGGACATCTCCCAGGCACTGGTCAAGTACCACCCGGGCGACTCGCTCTCGGTCACCTGGATCAACTCCGACGGCCAGTCGCAGACGTCCACCCTGACCCTGGCCACTGGCCCCGCAGCGTAAGGCGGCGGACCCTGCCCCAGTGATCCCCGGCCGCCCCCGGGGATCACTGGTGCCGCCGTCCTACTACGCGGCCGCGCCCTTCCGGCGCGGCCGCGTTTTTNNTTACTGTGCGCGCCCGGTTGGGTGCCGGGGGCAGGCACCACGGCCCGTTCCGCTAAAAATGGGTGATACGGATGAGAGGAAATCGGGTGCGCGCAGCGAGACTTCACGCGGTGGGCGACCTGCGGGTGGCGCAGGAGCCGGTGCCGACGGTCGGGCCGGGGACGGTCTTGGTGCGGGTTACCGCGGTCGGGATCTGCGGCTCTGACTTGCACTGGTGGGATGAGGGCGCGATCGGGGACGCCAAGCTGACGCATCCGCTCGTGCTCGGGCACGAGGGGGCGGGGGTGATCGCCGACGGGCCGCGGAGCGGTGAGCGGGTGGCGATCGATCCGGCCATTGCCTGCGAGCGGTGCCGGGCGTGCCGGGACGGCTACCGGAACCTGTGCTATCACCTCAGGTTTTCCGGGCACGGGGAGACCGACGGCATGATGCGCGAGTTCATGACCTGGCCCGCGGCGCAGCTGTACCCGCTGCCCGACCGGCTGTCCGACGCGGACGGCGCCATGCTGGAGCCCCTCGGGGTGGCGGTGCATTCCGTCGACCTGGGACACCTGCCGTTCGGCGGTTCGGCCTCGGTGGTGGGCTGCGGGCCGATCGGGCTGCTGCTCATCAGCCTGCTCAAGGCGGCGGGCGCGAGCTCGGTGCTTGCTATCGAGCCGCTGGCGCACCGGCGGGAAGCGGCCACCCGGTTCGGCGCGGATATCGTGGTCGATCCAGGTGGGGACGGTCTCGAGTTCACCGGCCATGGGGTGGATGTGGCGTTCGAGGTGGCGGGCAACGACGAGGCGGTCGGGCTGGCGATCGCCTCGGTCCGGCCCGGCGGGCGGGTGGTGCTGGCCGGCATCCCGGGTGACGACACGATCAGGTTCGGGGCCTCGGCCGCGCGGCGCAAGGGACTGACGATCGCCATGGTGCGCCGGATGAACGAGGTATACCCACGGGCGATCAGCCTGGCCGAACGGGGCGTGGTGGATCTCGCCGCGGTGGTGACGAGCCGGATGGGCCTGGGCGAGATCCAGGAGGCGTTCGGCGAAGGGGCGCGTCGTACCGGGCTCAAGGTCGTCATCGAGCCGCAGTGTTGATCAGGCGGGTGCCGCTCGCGGCGGTGCTGGACTGCTGCTGCGTGCTGGTGTTCGTGGTCATCGGGCGGGCCAGCCATACGAAGGGCGAGAGCCTGGCCGGCATCGCGTCGACGGCCTGGCCGTTCCTGGCCGGGCTGGCGGGCGGCTGGCTGGCGGCCCGGGCCTGGCGGCGGCCGTTCGGGCTTATCCCGGCCGGCGTGGGCGCCTGGCTCGGCACGGTGGTTCTCGGCATGGTGCTGCGGGTGGTGTCCGGGCAGGGCACGGCGGTCGCGTTTATCGGCGTGGCGCTGGCGTTCCTCGGCTTGTTCCTGCTCGGCTGGCGGCTGGTGGCGGGCCGCTGGGTCAGTAGTGGTAGCGGGCGGCGAGGATGATGATCTCTCGACGTGTAACCGCGGCCGATACCCGGCATCTCCTACCTGGAGCTCGTCCCGTGAGGCCAGGGGAACCGATTATCTTTTATGATCAGGACTGTTGCCCGTGGTGGCCATGGGGTGGACTACAATTATCCATTATTCCGATGTGAATTGAAGGAGAATGGGGATCCTTTGATGCTGCTGCCCCGCCCGGAACACGGTGTCGTCGCCGCTGAGCCGCCCGGTACCGGCCCGGGGTACTGGGCAGGCGCGCCGTGCGCGGTCGCGGGTGACGGCGAGATCTTCCTCGCGTACCGGCTCAGGCGGCCGATCGGCCAGGGCCGTGGCTACGCGGTCGCGGTGGCGCGTTCGGCGGACGGCGAGCGGTTCGAGACGCTGCTGACCATCAGCAAGGAAGAAATGGCCACCGACTCACTGGAGCGGCCCGCCCTGGTCCGCACGCCGTCAGGACGCTGGCGCCTCTACCTGAGCTGCGCGACTCCGGGCACCCAGCACTGGCGGGTGGAGGTGACCGAGGCCGCCCATCCGGCCGAGTTCAGGACCCGCGAGCGGGAGACCGTGCTGCCCGGTGACGCCAAGACCGGCGTGAAGGATCCGGTCATCGTCCACCATGACGGCCAGTGGCATCTGTGGGCGTCGTGCCACCCGCTGGATGACCCGCTGCAAACGGACCAGATGACCACCGAGTACGCGACCAGCACCGACGGCCTGGCCTGGACCTGGCACGGTACCGCGCTGAGCGGGACACCCGGCCAGTGGGACGCCAGGGGCACCCGGGTCACCGCCGTGCACTTCGAGAACGACACGGTCACGGCCTACTACGACGGGCGCGCGAGCGCCGCGGAGAACTACGAGGAGCGGACCGGCGTCGCGACCGGCACCGACGCGGCGGCGCTGACCCCGGTCGGCCATGAGCCGCTCGCCTCCTCGCCGTATCACGGCGGCGGCCTGCGTTACCTGGACATCGTGCCGCTGCCTGACGGCCGGAACCGGCTCTATTACGAGATGACCAGGGCGGACGGGTCACACGCGCTGCTCACCGAGCTGCGCTAGGTTACCGGACCCGGCGGCCGTTCCTGGCCTGGCCCTGGCCGGCGGGCCGGTCGCCGACCATGCCGCCCGAACGTTCCCTGGGCATGCTCCAGTCGGCAAAGCTCTCGCCGAGGACCTCCTCGAGGAGCTTGATGTCCGTCTCGAACCGCGGGATGAGCTCCTGGCGCTGCTCCCAGCTCAGCGGCTGGCGCTGGCGGCTGTTTCGCTGCAGGTAACGCTCGAGCGGGCCGGTCAGGGTGGCGGCGGTCAGACCGGGGATCATGGTGCCCACCGCGCTGGCGGCCCGCTGCGCGAGGGATACCGCGCTGTGGGCCAGCGTCGATTCCGGGTGCGACGTGACGTTGTGCCGCGGTATCTCGGTGAGCACCCCCGTCGCGACCCCGAGGAACCCGCAGATCCGGTCCAGGGTCTGCGCGGGCTCGTCGACGAGCAGGCGGTAGCGGATGACCAGGACCTGGTCGCGCGGGAAGAGCGTGAAGAGGTACTCGAGCTGCTCGCCGTAACGGCCGAGTCCGACGTAGTGCCAGAAGCTGGCCCAGCCGGCCGCGATCCGGCGCTCCTCCTCCCCGCAGGCCCGGACGAAGTCGCCAACGGGTTCCAGGCCCGCCGACCACAGGTGGGTCCAGTTGGAGTGCGCCCGTTCCACCGGGTCGCGGACGATCACGATCAGCCGGGCGCCGGGCAGCGTGTCGTGGATCCGGCGCATCGCGGCGCGGTCGTACAGGTAGAGCGGGGTCGACTCACCGCGCAGCGTCCCGGCCGGGGCCGGGTCGAACAGGGCCTCGTAGTCCGGCCTGCGCCACACGTGCTCCCGGTAGGTCAGCGCGTCCCCGGGACCGCCCTTGGTCGGCGGCGGGCC
>PMOU01000550.1 GCA_003161205.1 Actinomycetota bacterium
CCGCGTCTGGCGCAGCGGTGTCGGCATCGACAGTCGCGGCAACCTTATCTACGTCGCCGCCGACGACCAGACAGTGATCACCTTGGCGAAGATCCTCCAGCACGCCGGTGCAGTTCGGGCGATGGAGTTCGACATCAACCCTGAATGGCACACCCTGATCACCTACACCCACGACACTCACGGTCTCGTCCCCACGATGGTCGGGGCCAACCCGATGCAGTCGCCCGACCGTTACCTCGTTCCCGACGACCGCGACTTCTTTGCGGTCTACCTGCCCGTACCCGGTCCGGTCACCGTCCCCTTCAAGTAGGGGGCGATCACCGTCACCGAACGCAAGGCCACGTTGCTTATCGACGTAGCCCCGGCCACCTTCCAGTGGGCAAATACGAACAGGCCCGCACCTCGCTCCGCGCCGCGGAAGACAACGCCCCGCAGGAGGTCGCGGCCCGGCCCGCCGCCGGAAGCCCGGCCCGCCGTCGGCAGCCGTGAGCTCGGGGATGAGCGGGGTGGCGCACCGTGGCGTAGGGGGCGGGCTGGCCGATGGCCGGCTAGGGCGGACTGCCAGGTTTAGCGCCTGCGCAGGAACATGAAGACAAGCACGATGATCACGATGATCACGATGACTCCGAAGCTGATAAACATGGGTTACTCCTCTCGTTATCTGCGGCTCTCACAACGCTGAGCCAGGATCGCGGACGGGAGAGCCGGGCGGGCAAGACGGCGGCCCCAGGTGGTCAGTGCTTGAGAGCGTCCTTGACCTTGGCACCGGCTTGCTTGAGGTCGCCCTTGGTTTGGTCGCCGCGGCCCTCGGCCTCCAGACGCGGGCTGTCGGTGGCCCGGCCGAACTTCTTCTTGGCGCCGCCTTTGACGGTTTCGGCCTTGTGCGCGATCTTCTTGGCGATACTCATCGGGTGCTGCCTTTCACGGGCTCATCCCGGAGGCGCGAGTGCGCTAGCGGGGACATCGGCGGCGGTCCGTGAGACCCGGTCACGCCTGGGATCACGGTCCTGCCGTTTCGATGCCGTAGACCTACGGCGGATTTCGCTGTAGGCCTACAGTAAAACATGATAAGCATGGTAATGTCAACATCGTAGATCTACATTCGTTGTCAACGACGTCGACCTGAGAGGCCCGCAGGAGGGAAGGTACTGCCACCATGACAACCCCGGACGTTCGTCGCGACGGCAGCGGCAAGATCACCCGCGAGGCGGTACTGGCCGCCGCGCTGGAGATCATCGACCGCGACGGCGCCGACGCACTGTCAATGCGCCGCCTGGCCCGCGCCCTTGACCGGGACCCGATGATCATCTACCGGCACGCGCCGGGCAAGGCCGCTTTGCTGGACGGCGTCGCCGAGACCGTCCTGGGCCAGCTCCAGGTCGACTGCGCCGACCCGGACTGGGCCGGCCAGCTGCGAGAGGTCGCCCGCCGCTATCGCGCGCTGGCGCTGGCCCACCCGCACGTCGTGCCGCTGATCGTTACCCGGCCGCTGGCCACCCCTCTCGGGCTGCGCCCGGCCGGCACCCTGCGCCCCCTGGAAGACATCCTGGCCCTGCTCACCCGGGCCGGCTTCAGCGGACCCGATGCCCTGCATATCTACCGGGCCCTGTTCGGGTTCATCCACGGCCACGTCCTGGATGAGCTGCAGGAACTCGTCGAAAACCCCGACGAGACCGATGACCTGCTCCGCCTGGGCCTGCACCGGCTGCCGATCGGCGAGTTCCCNNCTACGACGGCGCTGCCGAACTCGAGCGCGGACTGGACATCCTGCTCACCGGGCTGACCACCACCCTTCCTCCCCCAGGCAGGTGACCTCTGGATTCCGGCCGCGCAGCGCTAGCAGTCGGTTGCCTGCCGGCCTCGGTTCTCATCATGCATACGGCCGGCTGCCTGATTAGCCTGGACACCCTGACTTACTGGCCGGGTAAGCGGCGTACATGCCAGAGCCGCTGATCCAGGTTTGGGACTCGGCGATCTGGGCGGTCGGTCCTGGGTAGGTCCAGATGGTCGCTGGCGCGTTGTTCGCGGGCTCGGCGTCGGGCGCGATCGCCGCGCGGTTATTTCCCGGGTGCGCGGCAACCGTGCAGTGCCCCGCCGCTGGGCGGGTTTTCGCTGTGGCTGGATCAGCGCATTAACCCGAGTCCGTGATCTGGTGCTGGTGGCGCTCGGCGAGCTGCTTCAAGTTGAGCAACTGCCGCCGGGCCATGATCAGGTCACCAACGGACAGCCCAAGGGCAGCCCAGCGGGTGGTCCGCATGACAACCTTGAGGAGCAGACGCGTCCTGCCGCGCTCCTGAGGGACGAGGACGTAGGACATGAAGGCGCCCATGATGGTGCCGGTCAGCTGCTTCCCGGGATCGACCGAGACGATCCGGCCGAGCTCACGCCCGGCCGCGGTGGTGAACCTATCTCCCACTTGCGGCTCTGCCAGGCCTGCCAGCTCCTGGGGTGACCGGCGGCCGAGGTTGTCGATCCAGTCGTAGGAGTAGGGCGCGAGCCTTACTTGCGCGACCCACGGCCACACCGCCCCGGCAGGCGCTTCGACGCGCACGCCCCGCCACGCCTGCATCGTGGGTGAAGCGACGAAATCGTCGCACGGGTAGGAGCGCAAGGTCTCGCTTTCGCTCACACCCCACCGGTCACCGATCATGCGTCCATCTTCCACCACAGGCCCGCGCCACCCTCGTGACGGCCGCCGCGAAGCTGGCATGCCCTGATTACGTGGGTTACGCTGTTTCTGGGGCGTATTTGCCGCTCCTCTTATGGTGCGCATCCGGCGTCGGCGGGTGGTGCCGGGACCGAAGCGGAGGCCAGATGAGCCAGTCGGCACCGGACCTGCGGAGTTTCCGTCAGATCTTCCGGCGGTACGGAATCCTCATCGGTGCCGCGGTGATGGCAAGCCTGCTCGCTGGGGTCGTTACCGCCGCGTTCAGCCCGGTCATGGTCACGAGCACCGCGCTGGTTGCGCTCCCGATGACGACTCTCACGTCAGCCGCGGCCGTCACGATTGCAGAGAGTGAACCGGTGCTGGCCGGCGCGTTGCCAAGGCTAAGCCCGGGCACGTCGCTTGCGACCGTGCGCAGCGAAGTCAAGGCCAGCAGCCCGGCATCAAATGTCCTCTCGGTCAGCGTCCGGGCCGGTAGCGCCGCCCAGGCAGCGGCCACCGCTAACGCGGTGGCCGAGAGCTACCTCGGCTACGCCGGTTCTGCGGGCAGCCCGGCCGGGCACATGCCAGCGCTCATGCTCCNNCCATGCGCGACGCCGTCAGCTGATGACAGGATCGTGCCATAACAGCCAGCGTGAGATAACGTCCTTTAGCCTCATTTTGGCCTTTATCCCGAGCCGCGCATTCAGCGATGCGTAGGCGTCGCGCAGCTCGCTCTTACGCTCGTCAACGCGGCCTGCCTTGGCCTGGATAAGCTGGCCGGGTTCAAACTCGGCGCCGATAGAAGCGCTGTAGTCATGGAACTTGAACAGCCCGCCCTCTAGGTCAAAACGAGGCGTATACTCAAAGGTACGGGGAATACCGAACGAATCGGCCACGATAAGGCCATGAAGGCTTGACGAGACAATCTTCTTGCATCGGCCGATCTGCCGGATAACATCGAGCGGATTGTCAGCGGTGCTCATGACCTTGGTTGACCAGCTGCCGTAGTATTGCGGGTTCGCGGCGAGGGTCTTGTCGGACCAGTGGGGAACGATACCAAGGTCATACTCGGGCGATTGGCTGTCCACGAGCTCACTGGCCAGGAGACCGGGATCGCCGATAGCGACGTCATGCGGCCAGGCCCGGGCGGTGAGCGGTCCCCTGAGCGCCAAGACGGTGGCATGGGAATCGAGATTCAGCTTGCGGTCTTCGAATAGCCTGCCCGAGCCCAGGACGTAGCCCGGCCATCTCGGCGGCAGCATCTCCAGCAAAGATCCGATGCTGATCACCTGAGCCTTAGCCACCGAACTCCATTTAAAGCTGGCATCGGGACAATATTTCTCAAGCAAGTGGGGTGCTAGCGCGTCCCCGAAGTCCGAACGGCCGGTGGTGCCAGCGTCCGGCCGACCGGGTCGTACCCGGCGCGATCGTCGCGGTGGCCGTAGGGTTTGTGCTGACAGTAGTAATGGAGCGCGTGATGACGACACCGGACAGCAGCCTGGCCGCCCGGGCTGCGGCCTGGCGGGACGCCGACCCGGACCCGCGGACCCGGGCCGAGCTTGACCGGCTGCTGGCCGGAGCCGATACCG
>PMOU01000502.1 GCA_003161205.1 Actinomycetota bacterium
GCGCCCGGATCCCACCAGGGCACGTCCGGATCGCCTATCGGTTCCGGCTCGCCGGAGGCGGCGGTGCGCGCGACCATGGTCTGGGCATCCTGGGCATCGTGGGCGCCGGGGCCCGCAGGCGCCGGACGCGGGGAGCGGACCGTGCCGTGCAGCTTCACGATGTCACCGGGATCCATGGCCTCGACCCGGTCGATCAGCGCGGCTGCCCGGGGGTCGGTGGCTCTGGCCTGCAGCTTCTCGTCATCGGAGAGCGCCAGGGTGCGGAGCGTGAGGATCTCGTCGATCTCGAGGCCGTCGTAGAGCTCACCCGGGCTTTCCGGCGCGACCTCGGGGTGGTCGTACAAGATGATCGGCGAGGACAGCACGATATCGCGCCCGCCGTCGGGGTCGGCCAGCACCGGCCAGCCGCCCACGTTCTCGCATTCGGCCACGGCCGTCTTCGCCCACTCCGGCGGATCGATCATCGAGATGAACTCGCCGCCGGTGGCGGTCATGATCACGTGCGCGGCGACCAGCGCGGTGGGCAGGGCGTCTTCCCGGCGCTGCGGGACGGGCTCGGCCGCAGTCCGGTTTTCGACCCGCAGCTGAAGCCGCATCGCTCGCCATGGGCCCTGGAGCGGGAACGCCCGCACGGACACGACGCCGGCCAGCGGCTCCCGGCGGCGGACCGCGTAGCCGCCCGGGTCGAGTGGCTCGCGGTCCTCGCCTCCGGCGACCGCGAAGTCCTGGACGTAGCCCGCGCCCAGCAGTTCGTCACGGCCGACCGTGAACTCGATCTCGCGCTCCACCGCCTCGTCCCAGGTCTCAGCCGGGGAAGCCGCGGTGCTGCGCCGCTGCACCTGCAGGAAGCGCAGGATGACCTGGACGGCGGGCTGGCCGGAGTGCTCGAGGACGACCTCGGCCTGGGTAAAGTCGCGCTCCGACGGATCAGCGGCCGCGTATCCGGGTCCCATGACCACGCCCCACTGCCAGCGGCTGCGGTTCTTCTGGGCCGACGCCCGGTACGGGTACAGGATGTATCCCTCGTACAGGACCGCGTCCGCGATGCGCCGGACGGCGTCCAGGCTCACGGCTGCCTCGCCCCCGGGGCCGCGCCGTCCGGGCTCTGGTCGTCCGGGCTGCGGGCCGTGACCAGCAAGGCGGTCAGGGTCGCGTCCCAGGTCGGCAGCGCGTTCTGCGCCTTATATGCGGACAGCGCGTCCAGCGTCTCCCGGCTGCAGCGCAGCCACGCGCTGTTGGGGAAGTGCGCGTCCACGAGCTCTTTCCAGACGCTGACCGGCATCCGGTAGGAGGCTTCGGCGCTCCACGGCACGAGCTCGACGGAATAGCCCTGCTCGGTCGCGATGAAGACGGTGCCGCTGAACAGCATCAGGAGCGGGACCGTGCCGTCGTCCAGGCCCGCGAAGTACCGCCCCGAGGCCACTTCCAGGTCGTAGGTGCACGGCACAGGAAGCTCGATCTCGGTAACCGCGGTGAACGAGGGGACCATGGTCGTCACCGTGGCGAGCTGGATCGGCTTGACCGTGTCGGCCCAGCGTGACGGGTCACCGAACAAGTCGTGCAGCCGCTGCGCTTCGGTCGCGGAGTACCGGCGGCGGTGCGGCTCGATCCGGATCTGGCAGCGCAGGGCGATGGCGTGAATGCGAGCGCCGGAACGTTCGGTCACCGTGAGCTGGAAGGCCAGCGTCGGGGTCACGGCGTACCGTTCGGCGGTCGCACCGGTGCAGCCGAAGATCAGGTCTGCCATCAGTGTTCCAGGTCCAGGCGAGCTGCTCCTGGTCCAGGCGAGCCGGCTTCCCGGTTCAGCGCGACCGCGCGGTGCCGCAACCCGGTCAGGAACGTCGCGAGCGCGGTGCGGACCTCGGCGCCGCCATCGAAGCCCTGCCAGTACAGCCGGAGCTCGCCGACCAGCGAGTAGCACATGTCGATCGGGATCAGGAAGACCTCGTTGCCGAATTCGGTGCGGTTGACCAGGATGGCCTCGACATCGGGGGCCATCTCGCCGAACAGCGGGTGCGCCGCGGCGATCCTGTCCCAGGCCGCGAGGTCGAGCTCGCACTCGGTCGGACCAGCCGGGCTGGGGTAACCCGCCACCACCCGGCCGGCCGCCGAGTTGTAGAAGAAGAACGCCATCGCGACCGGGATCTGCAGCTCGTTCCAGTCCTCGTCGGTCAGCGGCCGGGCCGGATCGTGGTAAATGCGCTCGGGCACGGCCCGGTACCGGCCGCCCGCCGCGCCCTCATGAGTGAACAGCAGGTAGCAGGCGCGGCAGGCGCAGGCCAGCGACCGCTTGTCGGTGTCCACCAGATGCCCGTGCCGGTCGGTGAGCACCTCATGGCACAGCTCGCAGTGTTCGGCTTCGGCGTCCCCCGCTCCGGCGTCCGGGCCCCGGCTGCCGGTCACGGCCGGAATGGTGTCCAGGGCGGGCAGCCCGGCCACCAGGCCCGCCAGCCCGTCCAGCGCCGGCTGATCGTCCAGGTCCGGCCGGGCCGTCGGCGCCACCGTTACCGCCACTGCCGGCGCCACCGTTGCCGACGACCCGGGCGGCTCAGCCCGGCCGGGAGCCGGCGCCCGCTTAGCGAAGCGGCGAAGACCGGTCACTTTGGCACCGGCACCGGCACCGGCATTGGCACGACCGCCGACGTCCCAGCTGGTCACCGGGCCCCCTGGAGCCCCGCCGGGCGCCGGCCGATCTGCAGCAGCGGCAGTTCCGCCGGCGCCTCGACGACCTCGATGTCCAGGCCGGCCGTCTCGGGAGCGGCGGCGGTGACGGCCTCCTCGACGGCCGCCCGGACCGCGTCCGGCGAGGATCCGCAGCCGTGACCACCTGCCTCCAGGCGCAGGTGAATCACGCCCTGATCGTCGATGCCGCCGAAGTCGACCTTGCCCGCGTGAGATCCGAACTGGGGCAGTACCTGATCGATCGCACGCTGGATGCGGGCGCCGGCCTCGAGCGGATGCAGGTCATGCACCAGCAGCAGGCTCTCCACCAGCGGGTCCGCGACCAGGCGGTCCAGCAGCCGCGGGCCCGCCCCGTGGGGATCGGAGCCGACGGTATCGATGATCGCCGCCAGCCCGGCGCCGTACAGCTCGACCAGGCAGCTCACCAGTTCCTCGGCGGTCTCGGCGACCTGCGGCCCGGCGTGCGAGCGCAGCTCGGCGAGCAGCGCTTCGATCCGCATCCCTGCTACTTGCGCATCATGGCCCCGCGCATCACGGCCTTGCGCATCATGACCCGAGGCCATCTGCCCTCCAATGTGCCGCTGGTGACCGCTTCGACGAGCACGACCCGGCGTTACGTCGCCAGGGTGGCTCCCGTCGGGGAGTGCACGGTGTTGAGCGTCTTGCCGTTGCCCAGGTACATGTGCACGCCGCAGGGCAGGCACGGGTCGAAACTGCGGACCGCGCGCATGATGTCAATGCCCTTGAAGTTGTCCGGCGGGTTCTCCTCGAAAATCGGCGTGTTCTGCACCGCGTCCTCGTACGGTCCGGGCGTCCCGTAGGTGTCCCGCACGCTGCCGTTCCACGGCGTCGGCGGGTACGGGTGGTAGTTCGCGATCTTCCCGTCCCTGATCACCATGTGGTGGGACAGCACCCCGCGGACCGCCTCGGTGAAGCCGACGCTGTTCGCGTCCTGGGGTACGTTGAACGACTCCCAGGTCTTGGTGCGTCCGGCCCGGATCTCGGCTAGGGCCTGCTCGATGAAGTACACCCCGAGCGCGGCGGAGTAGGCCTGGAAGTAGGTCCGGGCCCGGTTCCGCTCGAGCGCGTTGGACAGCGGCCGGCCCTGCTTGTCCACCGGGATCTTCCACTCGAAGGTCTTCTCCGGCCTGGACATCGTCCTGGGCAGGTTGATCTTCACGCTGTGGCCGGTGGCCTGCACGTAGCCGCAGTCAACGAGGCCAGCGAGCGCGGTCGCCCACAGCCGGGCGATGGGGCCGCCGCCGGTGTCGAGCGCCAGGTGGTCGGTCCCGTCGAACCAGCGGGGGGACATGGTCCAGCTGTACTTGTCGTCGAAGTCGCGCTTTTGCGGCCGCGGGATCGTGTGCTGGTTCCACGGGTGACGGCGGTCGACCGGGTTTCCTAGCTCGTCGTGGGTGACGAACATTTCCTTGTCTTCCCAGTCCTCGTAGTACGAGCTACCGAGCAGGATCCGGATGCCCAGGTTGATGTCCACAAGGCTGGTAGTGACCAGCTTGCCGTCCACCACCACGCCGGGCGTGACGAACATCTTGCGGCCCCAGTCCGCCATGT
>PMOU01000168.1:0-9605 GCA_003161205.1 Actinomycetota bacterium
GTCTCGGTCATCCCGTAGCAGCGCATCGCGCGCACGCCCACCGCCTCGGCCCGCAGCACCAGGGGCGGCGGGAGGGTCGCGCCCGCGCATGCGTACAGGTCGAGCCGGTGATCGGTGCCCGCGCCGGCCTCATACCGCTGGACCAGGTCCGACAGGAACACGGTGGCGCCCATCGCCAGGCTGGCCCGTTCCTGCCCGATCACCTCGACCGCCTCGTCCGGCCGCCAGCCCGACATGATCACGGACCGGGCGCCCAGGAAGGCCGGGAAGACGACGCCCGCGACGAAACCGCCGAGATGGGACACCGGTGTCGCGCACAGGATCACGCAGTTGGCGTCAACGTCCAGCGCGCTGGCGAAGTTGCGCATGTGCGCGATCAGCGCGGCGCTGGTCAGCAGCGCGCCCTTGGGGGCCGAGGTGGTGCCGGATGTGTACAGCAGCAGCGTCGGCTCGTCCGCCGGGAGCGGCTCCGGCAGCAGGGTCGCCGCGACGTCACCCCGGGCCGGCACCGGCTGCCAGCCGGGACGCATCCCGCCGACGACATACCGGACGGCCGGATCGTGGCCTAGTTCAGCCAGGATGGTGTCGAGCTCGTCAGCGGGCCGGCGGGTGCCGAGCTGGGCCGCTGCGGCCACCACGGCCGGGCGGGATTCGGCGACGATCTGCCGGACCTCGTGCTCACGGTAGATGGGCACGACGGGCATGTCCACGGCGCCGATCCGGAAGGCCGCCACCTGCAGGACGAGAGCTTCCAGGCAGTTGGGCAACTGCACCATGACCCGGTCCCCGCTCCGGACCCCGCGGCGCACGAGATCGTAGGCCACGGCGGCGACCCAGGCGTCGAACTCGCCGTAGCTGACCCGGCGGCCCTCGAAGACGAACAGCTCCCGGTCCGGTGTGCGGGCCGCCTGCTCCCGGACCAGGTTCCCCACCCGGCGGTCGTCCCACAGGCCAAGCTCGCGGTACCGTTCGGCCCGTTCGGCCGCCGGCGCGGTGGTCATGGCCTCGTCCTGTCGTGCGAAGCGGCCGTCTCCGTCGGCTCACGCTCGAGCAGCGACAGCAGGTAGGCGCCCCCTTTGCGGTCGCCGCGGGGCGGCAGGGCGCCGAGCTGCCGCAGCATATCGACGATCTCGAAGGCGGCCGTGTAGTGGGCGAGCAGCCCGTCACGGAAGCCCAGGAAGATGTCGCAGCCTTGCACATCGAAGCGAACCGCTGCGGAGTCCGGGTCGGTGCCGAGCCCGGCCGGTGCCGCGCCGCGCTGGCGGAACAGCACGAGCGCCCGGCCGTCGTCCACGGCGGTGAACAGCTGGACCTCGGCTACCTCATACCCGGGCATCGCCCGCCAGATGGCATCGACATAAGCGCGCACCGCCTCCCGGCCGTGCAGCGGATGCGGCCAGAAGACCGTCTCGTCCCACTCGATCTCGGGGTGCAGCAGGGCGAGGACCGTGCCGGTGTCATGGCTGTTCCAGGCGGTCAGCCAGCGGTCGGCGAAGTCCCGCAGGAACCCCCTGTCGACCGGGCTCACGATCGGGCTCACGACCGGCCTCGCACCCGGCTGAACGCCGCCGAGACCCGGTCCACGACGTCGGGATGCCAGATGATCTCCCGGTAGGCCATGGTCTCGAACGACAGCGCCGAGATGGGATCCATGGCCGGCGAGCGCAGCATCATCTCCTTGTTGAACATGGCCGTCTTGGTCGTTGTCCCGGCGATGCTGCGGGCTAGCCTGGTCGCTTCGGCGACCACCTGTCCGGTGCCGACGAGACGGTCGATCAGGCCGATGCGCAGGGCCTCGGCGGCGTCGATCCGCTCCCCGCTGAGCGTCAGCAACTTGGCCTGGCTGAGCCCGACGATCTTCCACAAGGGCGAGAAGTAGGGCGTCAGGCCGAACCTGACCTGCGGGAAGCCGAAGACGCCGTTCTCGGCGCCGACCCGGATGTCGCAGAACACGGCGATGTCGCACCCGCCGCCCAGCGTCGGCCCCGCGCACGCGGCGATCGTCGGCTTGGGGTAATCCAGCAGGGTCCCGTACACCCGCAGGCACGCCTCGGCATACTCCGCCCGGGTCGCCGGAGTGAATCCCGACTGGAAATCCAGATCCAGGCCGGCGCAGAACATCTCCTCGCCGCCGGTGATCACCAGGGCGGCCACGCTGTCATCGCGTCGCCAGGCGTCCAGGTGATCGCCGAAGGCGGCGAAGAGCTCCAGACTCAGGGCATTCCGGCGCTCCGGCCGGTTGAACGCGATCGTCCCCACCCCGTCCGACTGTGCCGCCGTGATTGCGCTCTCCGCCATCGTCTGCTCCTGCCGCTCGCCGACGGGACGAGCGTAGTGCAAAAAGTGAATGGTGACTAGAACTCGGTGGTGATGAGGTTAGCGCTGCCGCTCGGCGCTGACCACGAGCGAGGCGTTCTGCCCGCCGTCCCCACGAGCCGGATGGGATCGCCGAGCGGCCCGAGTTCCCCGGTGAACGAATGCGCCTGGCGGAGTTCGCGGGTGTCCCGGGTTTCACGGAATCGATCAACCCGGGCTGGACGTTCTGGCCCTGTGAGGATGCGGGCGCAACCGAGTCCGTTGCCCGGACGATGAGGAGCAGTCATGACCACGGCGTACGACTTCGCGGGGACCGCCGCGGACGGTCAGCAGGTTCCGCTGCAGGACTATGCGGGCAAGGTGCTGCTCATCGTGAACGTAGCGAGCAAATGCGGGCTGACACCGCAGTACGAAGGCCTGGAGTCGCTGTACCGCGATCACAAAGACCGCGGCCTGGAGATCCTCGGATTTCCCTGCAACCAGTTCAAGGGACAGGAACCAGGCAGCGACGAGGAGATCCAGGACTTCTGCAAATCCACCTATGACGTGACCTTCCCGGTCTTTGCCAAGGTCGAGGTCAACGGCCCGGACGCCGACCCGCTGTACCAGTACCTGCGGGCCCAGGGCCCCGGCGACTTCGGGCCGCAGTACGGCGGCTTCTACGACGCGATTTCGAAGATCCGGCCGGATGCGGAAGGCACCGACGAGGTCAAGTGGAACTTCACCAAGTTCCTGATCGGCCGGGACGGCACGGTCATCAAGCGCTACGAGCCGACCGTGCTGCCTGCCGATATCAAGGCAGATCTTGAGAACTACCTGTAGCCCGGGCTGAGCCGTGAATGCTGACGTTGAGGTGAGGAGCTCCTAATGCGCGTCCCGTTGTCGATTCTCGACCTGGCGCCGATCGCGCGGGGTCAGAGCGCTAGCGACAGTTTCGCGAACAGCGTGGCGCTGGCCCAGCGGGCCGAGGAGCTGGGCTACCTGCGGGTCTGGTACGCCGAGCACCACAACATGGCCAGCATCGCCTCCTCTGCCACCAGTGTGCTGATCGCGCACGTCGGCGCGCAGACGCAGGCGATCCGGCTCGGCGCGGGCGGGGTGATGCTGCCCAACCACGCGCCGCTGCTGATCGCGGAGCAGTTCGGCACCCTGGCCGCCATGTATCCAGGACGGATCGACCTCGGCCTGGGCCGGGCGCCAGGCTCGGATCAGAACACGATGTACGCGCTGCGCCGCGACCCGGGCTCGGCCGACACCTTCCCGCAGGACGTGGTGGAGCTGCAGGGCTATCTCACCGGCCATACCCGGGTGCCGGGGGTGGACGCGGTCCCCGGGAAGGGCTCCCGCGTCCCGCTGTACATCCTGGGTTCGTCGTTGTTCGGGGCCGGGCTGGCCGCCGCTCTCGGCCTGCCCTATGCGTTCGCCTCGCACTTCGCGCCGGCCGAGCTCGAAGCTGCCCTTGCTCTCTACCGCCGTGAGTTCCGGCCGTCTGAGCAGCTGGAGCAGCCCTACGCGATCGCGGGCGTCAACGTGATCGCCGCCGACACCGAGAGCGCCGCCCGGGCCCAGCTCCTGAGCATCCGCCGAGTGCGCGCCATCAGCCTGTACGGGCGCGGGCGCCCAGGCCAGGATACGGCGGACCTGACCGACGAGCAGGCCGACCAGTTGCTGGCCGCTGGCCTCGGCGCCCACGTGGACCAGATGCTCACGTACGCGGCGGTCGGCACTCCGGCCCAGGTGAGCGACTATATCGACGGCTTCATCCGCCGTACCGAGGCCGACGAGGTGATCGTCGTCCACCAGACGCCGGCCATCGAGGGCCGGCTGCGGTCGGTCACGCTTCTGGCCGAAGCCATGCAGGCCGTCCCCGCATGACCCATTCCATCATGGCCTGGCTGTCCCGGCCGGGAGCCTTCGGCCGGGAACCGGCGGGACACCCAGCACCACCGGAGTGATCCCCGCCGCACCGGCCGGGCTGCCGAGCGCGCAGACTTAAGCCATGACCACGCCGACCCTGGGTGCCGCGGGCACCTGCCCGTTCACCGTTGACCGGCCGGTCATGCGGCAGCGGTGGGAACGGCTGACGTTCCTGCACTGGCCGTTCGAGGCCTCCGACGTGCAGCGACTGCTGCCCGACGGCCTGGAGATCCAGGCGTTCGACGGTGCGGCGTGGGTCGGCCTCGTGCCGTTTTACATGCGTGCGGGCGCGCCCGGCGGCCAGCGGCTGCCCTGGGTGTCCAACTTCTGCGAAACGAACGTGCGCACCTATGTCCGGGACCGCGCGGGGCGGTCCGGCATCTGGTTCTTCTCCCTCGACGCGTCCCGCCTCGGCGCGGTCCTCACCGCGCGAGCCACGCCCTACCGCCTGCCCTACTTCTGGTCGTCGATGCGGCTCGGCGAACGCGGCCACGAGATCGCTTACCTGTCCCGCCGCCGCTGGCCCGGCCCGCGCCCGGCCACCTCCCGCCTGCGTATCGGCATCGGCGCGCCGATCGTCCCCGCCGACGTCACCGCCCTTGAGCACTTCCTGACGGCCCGGTGGATGCTGTTCAGCGTCACCGGCAGCCGCCTGGTCTCCGCCCGCGCCTGCCACCAGCCGTGGCCCTTGTACCGCGCTCATGCCGAGGTCCTGGAAGACCACCTGCTCACCGCGGCCGGACTGCCCGCTCCCGAAGGTGAGCCGCTGGTGCACTACTCGCCCGGCGTAGACGTCGCCATTGGCCGCCCCGAACCCTAATCCGGATGCTTCAACCCGGCCTGCTCAGGGGGCAGGGCCGATCACGTGATTCGGCCACCACCCGGTCAGGAAGACAAGGCCGGCTGCGGAGAGAACGACCACGGGCCAGTAGATGACCTTCGGCAATTTCGCGGCTGCGCCGATAAAGAGGGTGAACGCGGCCCAGACGAAGCGGGGCTTGGTGCTCTGCCCGTAGGCGATCACGGACATCAGTACCACGAGCACGCCGAACAGCGTGAGCGGCAGCGGCAGCCGGGCTGCCACCATCATGGCGATGCCGGCCACCGCGGCGATGAACATGATGATGAGCACCACATTGAAGACCCTGTACTTGGACGTGCCCGGATCAGCCCAGAACAGGATGCGGAGGGTGTGAGCCCCCCAGTCGATGTGCTGGTTCCAGCCGGCCTTCTCGACCTGGAACCAGAACGCGTAGTCGTGGTAACGGTGCCCGAGATAGCCGAAGAACGCGAGCATGCCGAGCGGGGTGAGGGCCGGGGCGAGCAGCGCCCGCCATTCACGGCGAGTCCAGATCGCCTGGGCGGCGGCAACTCCTGAGACCACGGTGAGGACGATCAGAGTCGGCCGCTCTGCCGTGCCGACCGCGCCAATGATCCCGGTCAGCAGCCACCGCCGCTCGATGAGCGCGAGCAGGGCGGCCGCGCCGAGAGCGACGGCGAGCGGCTCCGAGTAGAGCATGCCGAAGGTCATCGCGCCCGGGAAGAAACAGTAGAGGACGACGGCACGGTCAGCGACCCGCCGGTCACGTACCCGGGCGGCCAGGACCCAGACGCCGACCGCGGACGCGGCCCCGGTGAGAACGCTGACAATCAGCCCGGCGACCGGGTAGTCGCCCCCGGTCAGATAGCTCGCGAGGCGGATCAGCCAGGGGAAGAGCGGGAAGAACGCGGCCCGGCCGACCACCGCGCTGCCCGTCCACAGCTTCACCGGGTAGCCCTGCTCGGCGATGCCCAGGTAAAAGCCGGCGTCCTTGATCAGGAAGTGCCAGGTCCAGGGATGGCCGTGGCCGTAGATGACGGCTGAGCCATACCAGGCGGCCAGGATCAGCAGCCAGGTGATGCCGAAGACGATCAGGGGGAAGGCCCAGGGAACCGGCAACCGGTCACTCAGCGCTTGTCCCGGCTGCGCGTCGCGGGACCGCAGCCAGCCCCGTCTCGGCGCCGTCGTCGTCGATACCACGTGGCTTGTCACCCCCGCTCCGGCGCGAGCAGGACGCAGCATCGAACGCTCGCGAATATGCAGGCACGAAATCGGGTGCCATCGATTAAAGCCACTGAGTGGGGCCCGGCCATGCGCCCGTTGGGGAGCATAGCAGCCCGAATCTCATGAAGGGCGACAGAACCTCTGGCGGGCGGACAAGAAAACGGCCTCGTGCTCACCGGCACCGCGCCCCTTGCCGGGGGCCAGTCTTACGCAATGACGGTGTCGGCGTCACCGGAGAGCAGGAGCTGGGGAACCTGGCCGAAGGCGTACGTGGCATCGGTGGTGAGCGTGAACGTCCAGATCACGTCGTAGCGGTCATCTGGCCAGGACTTCGGGATGACGGTTCCGCTGACCAGCGGCAGGGCGAACGCGAGCGCGGGAATGTGGCTGTGCTCCCAGCAGATCAGCACCGTGCCGGTGCCGCTGGTCAGCACGGCCGTGGCGAGTCGCGGCTCCTGTCCCTTGGCGAAGTCGGCCGTTATCTCGACGCCGAGCCGGTCAGACAGCCCGCGGATCGTCTGATGGGTCCTGTGGTCAGCGGTCTTGCTCGGGTGTCCGTACGACGGCGAGATCAGCATCCGGGGAACCCGGAGTTCCGCTCGCAGCGGACCGTGCGTGGGATCGAAGAGTGCCGCCAGCGCGCCGGATCGCTGCCAGCCGCGTGGCAGTAGCGAATGCTCGTTCTGATTGCCTCGGAAATCTACGCCGGAGTGCGCGTCGGGATGCCTGGGCGCGAGGTCCTGTGGCTTCTCGCCGTGGCGGATGATGTAGACGGCCTCCGGCGGCGCGGATTGAGGACTCATTTCAAGAACCCCGTCACGGGTGCGGCCTTGCTTGTCACGACACCTCAGGTTACTGGCCGCCAGCGGCTACTGTTCCCAACAGGCATAACTGGCTTACCTGCGGTATTCCGCTGAACGGGGGCTCACGGCGTCGCTTCGGTGTTCCGCCGTTGACACCTTTCCGGAATGGTAAGGACCCCTTCGGCCAGTGGGCCGATCCGGCTGGCCACCAGACGCTCACCGAACTCACGCGCCAGGCACTCGGCGAACTCCGGGCCGCGACGGCCACGCTCGGCTAGAGCCTGCCGCCCGCACCACGTGGCGGGAGAGCTACCCTAGCTGGTCGCGGCGGCGTGTCAGGTAGGCGGTCTCGGCGGTGTTGCCTGCCAGCTCGATGGCTTGGTCGTACGCCGCGCGCGACTTGTGACGGCGGCCGAGCCGGCGCAGCAGGTCGGCGCGGGCCGCGTGGTAGGCGTGATAGCCGGCCAGCTTGTCCTCAAGATGGTCGACGGCCGCCAGTGCCACCTCCGGGCCGTCAAGCTCGGCGACCGCGATGGCCCGGTTGAGGGCCACGATAGGCGAGGGATCGATGCGGACGAGCTGGTCGTAGAGGGCGACGACCTGCGACCAGTCGGTGTCGCGGACGTCGCGGGCGGAGGTGTGCACGGCGCTGATCGCGGCGAGGATCTGGTAGCGACCTGGGGCCACCCGGGCGGCCAGGCGCTCGCGCACCAGCTGGTGGCCCTCGGCGATCAGCGCGGCATCCCAGGTCCCGCGGTCCTGCTCGTCGAGGGTGACCAGTTCGCCGCTGGCCGAGACCCGGGCGGTGCGGCGGGCCTCGGTGAGGAGCATCAGCGCCAGCAGCCCGGCCACCTCACCGTCCTGCGGCATGAGGGCACGGATCAGCCGGGTGAGCCGGATCGCCTCGGCGGTCAGGTCGTGGCGTACGGGATCGGTGCCCGGACCGGTCGCCAGGTAGCCCTCGTTGAAGACGAGGAACAGGACGGCGAGTACGCCGGAGACGCGTCCCGGGAGATCCTCCGCGGACGGCACCCGGTAAGGGATGCGAGCCGCCTTGATCTTGGCCTTCGCGCGGGTGATCCGCTGCCCCACGGTGGTCTCCGGCACCAGGAAGGCACGGGCGATCTCGGGCATGGTCAGACCGCCGACCATGCGCAGCGTCAGCGCCACGCGGGTCTGGATCGCGAGCGCCGGGTGACAGCAGGTGAAGATCAGCCGGAGCCGCTCGTCCTCAATGGCGCCGACAGGCTCAGGCGGGTCGTCGTCGTACAACAGCTGAGCCTCCTTCTGCTTGTCGTCGCGCTTGTTCTCGCGCCGGATCCGGTCGATGGCCCTGCGGTTGGCGGTGGTGGTCAGCCAGGCGCCAGGATTCGGCGGTACGCCGTCGGCCGGCCACCGCCCGGCGGCGGCTGCGAACGCCTCGGCCGCCGCCTCCTCGGCGATGTCGAGGTCACCGAAACGCCTGGTCAGGGCAGCGACGACCCGGGCCCATTCCTCGTGGTGGGCCCAGGTGATCGCCTCTCCGACATCGACCACGCTCACAGGAACGGCCGCACCTCGACCTTCCGGTTGCAGGCCTTCGACCCCTCGGCGGCGAGCTTGAGCGCCACGTCGAGGTCGGCGGCCTCAATGATCCAGAAGCCGGCCAGGTACTCCTTCGACTCCAGGAAGGGCCCGTCGGTGAACATCGCCGCCCCATCCCGGTTGTCGATGACGGTGGCCGAGCTGGGCCACCCGAGGCCGCCGGCGAAGACCCAACGGCCCTCGGCCTGGAGCCGGTCGTTGAACACGTCGATGGCCGCCATCTCATCCGGGGTGGCGAGGTCGGCCGAGTCGTGGATCACGGAAAACAGGTACTGCATCTCGGATCATCTCCTGTGGTCCGGGCGCCCCTCGGGGGCGGCCTCTCACCCTTGCTACGAACACTCCTGCCCCGATCCGACACCGTCTCGCGGATTTCTTCCGAGGACTTCCGGTCCGCCGAGGCACCAGTAATCAGGTGGCCCGCTCACCGCATGGTCCGTCACGGCGGGCGACAAGGGGAATGAAGATGCCGTCCACGATCTGGTGCAGGACATGGTCGGGGACGGGCTTGAGGGTGGCGCGGCCGCCGATGAACTCGCTGCGCAGGTCGGCCGGAGCCAGGCCCGCCTGGTCAGCCGGAGCCAGGCTTATCGCCAGCCGAGCGCGGGTGCCACGTGGGCGAGGATGCTGTCGATGACGTGGGCGTTGTAGTCGACGCCGAGCTGGTTGGGCACGGTGAGCAGCAGCGTGTCGGCGGCTGCTATCGCCTCGTCCTCCTTGAGCTGCTTGATCAGCACCTCCGGCTCGGCCGCGTACGAGCGGCCGAAGATGGCCTGGGTCTTCGCGTCGATGAACCCGATCTCGTCGGTGTCGGAGTTCTGGCGGCCGAAGTACGCCCAGTCCCGGTCGTCGACGAGGGGGAAGATGCTCCGGCTCACCGATACCCGCGGCTCCCGCCGGTGGCCAGCCTCGCGCCAGGCGTCGCGGAAGGCCTGGATCTG
>PMOU01000168.1:9633-10613 GCA_003161205.1 Actinomycetota bacterium
CGCAGCAGGCCGGGCGGGTTCGGGAACATCGGGCGGGGATTGGGCCGCGCGAAGCCCTCGCCGCCCAGCACCTCGAGCAGCCTCTGGGCGTGCCCGCGGGCCATGTCCGCGTCGGTCTGGCCTTCTTCCGGCTGGTAGCCGAAGTATCGCCAGCCCTCGATCACCTGCTCGGGCGAGCCGCGGCTGATCCCCAGCTGAAGGCGGCCGCCGGAGATGAGGTCGGCCGCGCCGGCGTCCTCTGCCATGTAGAGCGGGTTCTCGTACCGCATGTCGATGACCGCGGTACCGATCTCGATCCGGCTGGTGCGCGCGCCGACTGCCGCCAGCAGCGGGAACGGAGATCCTAGCTGCCTCGCGAAATGGTGCACGCGGAAGTACGCGCCGTCGGCGCCGAGCTCTTCAGCGGCAACGGCCAGGTCAATCGACTGCAGCAACGCGTCCGATGCCGACCGCGTATACGAGCCGGGTGACGCCGACCAGTGCCCGAACGACAGAAAGCCAATCTTCTTCACCAGCGCGTCAACGCGAGCCGCCCGGGCGGCATTCCTCCCCGGTGAAGCTTCGGGGCCGCGCTGCTCTCTGACTGCCGACCCGCGTCTCGTCCGGCGGGCCATCCGAAGCTGGCCAGGGTGCAGATGGCTGCGGTAACGTGCTGACCCACTTCATCGTCTCGGACGATGTCGAGCGCTCCCGGCGCTTCTACACCGAAGTACTCGGCGGCAGGGTGGCCTTTCCCGGAGATCCAGTCAATGTTGCGCTAGCCAACAGCTGGATCGTCATCAATACCGGCGGAGGCCCGACTGATGACAAGCCGACGGTCATCCTGGAGACGCCGCGTGATCCCGACCGGGTCAGCAGCTTCATCAATATCCGGGTCAAAGACATCGAGGCTGTGTACGCCGAATGGAGCGCCCGGGGTGCTCAATTCCTGACGCCGCCGAAACAGCACCAGTACGAGAAGCGCTGCTACATCCGCGATC